>CAKZKV010000089.1 GCA_937124505.1 uncultured Alphaproteobacteria bacterium | reverse complement strand
GGCGCGGACGGAGCCGGCTCCGGCAAGTCATAATTAATCGTGTCATAGGAAAACGGAATAGGAGGCCAGATCATCCAGCCGCCGTCTTTTTCAATGAGTTCCTGCACATACGGATCGCGGTAATCCGCCTCCGTCTGGAAATCCCCGCCAAATTCGGTTTCCGCATAGATTTTGAATATCGGCGTATAATAGGCATCCTGAAATTTGATCAGGATCGGTTTGTCATTGGCGATAAACTCCGCGCCCAAACAAGCAAAAAACAACACCAGAAAAATCCAGAAACTCCAGTATCCGCGCTTGTTGGCACGAAATTGTTGAAGACGGCGGGAGGTGAGGGGGGAGAGTGTCATCATACCTCCCTCGCTTCGAAATCAATGCGCGGATCGACCATCACATAGACCACATCACGCACCAGCCCCATCACCAGCCCCATCAGGGAGTAGATATAAAGCGTCCCCAGAACCACCGGATAGTCACGGTTGATAATACTCTCATAGCCGAGCAGCCCAAGGCCGTCCAAAGAGAAAATGACTTCAATCAACAAAGAGCCGGTAAAGAAAATCGCCAGAAACGCCGCCGGGAACCCGGCAATCACGATCAGCATGGCATTGCGGAAGATATGCTTGTACAAAACGCGCCTCTCGGAAAGCCCTTTGGCGCGCGCGGTCAGGACGTATTGCTTGTTAATCTCGTCCAGAAACGAATTTTTGGTCAGCATGGTCAGCCCGGCAAACCCGCTGATCACCATCGCCGCAATCGGCAGCACCATATGCCAGGCATAATCTAGAATTTGCTGATAGAAACTCAATTCGTCATAATTATCGGACACCAAGCCCCGCAACGGAAAAATATCCCAATAACGCCCCCCGGCAAACAGGATAATCAGCAAAATCGCAAACATGAAAGACGGGATCGCATAACCGATAAAGATCGCCGCCGAGCTCCAGATATCAAACGCCAGCCCGTCCCGGACGGCTTTTTTGATGCCAAGCGGAATGGAAATCAGGTAAATAATCAGCGTGGACCAAAGGCCGAGTGAAATCGACACCGGCATTTTCTCCAGCACCAGATCAAGTACGCCGATATCGCGGTAATAACTCTCCCCCAGATCAAAACGCAGGTAGTTCCACACCATCAGGACGAAGCGCTCATGTGCCGGTTTGTCAAACCCGTACAGCGCCTCCAGTTCCTTGATAAATTCCGGGTCAAGCCCTTGCGATCCGCGGTACTGGCTCCCCTGTCCTGCGGCGGTCGCGGCGCTGCTGGTCGAAAAACCACCGCCTCCTCCCGATCCACCGCCAATCCGCGCCGTTGCCTCTACGCCATGCCCCTGTAACTCGGCAATCATGCGCTCCACCGGCCCGCCCGGCACAAACTGGATAATCGCAAAACTCACCAGCATAATCCCAAGCAAAGTCGGGATCATCAGCAATAAACGTCGCAGGATATAATTGGCCATGTACAAACAGATAATTTATTCTTCAATCTTTATAGCAGTGAACGCTCATTCTGACCAACCTTTAGCTACCTGTTCTCGGCATAACCCACAATTAAAATGTGGTGATCCGAACCAAAACTTGCCCCAACCTGTTTTTCAATCTGAATCAAACCATCACTGTAAAACACATGGTCAATAGGAATGCGCAAAAAATCAAACATGTTAAAAGACGGCCAGGTCGGATTTAACAACAGCCCGTATGATTGATAGTTAAGATCAGAAACATCCAGAACCTGTCCAAAGACAGGTGCAAAGGGCGTGAGATTAAAATCTCCCATCATCACGATATTCTGACTTTTATCTCCGCCAATATACCTTGCCGTTTCAAGAAGATCATAATCCCTTTGTGATGCCGCCAAAGGCCCGGCAGGCGGATATGAGTGTACCGCGTAAACAGCCAGGGGCCTGAGTGCTTTCGGAGATTGAAAAGAAAAATGGATCGCCATATTTTCAAAATAAGGCCCGGGCAGCGATATTTTTTGCGGCTCCACAAATTCATACTTACTCAGAATAACCATGCCAAAGGGATAGTCACGCGGCTCGTGAATTTGGTAGGGAAATAACGCCCGCAAGCTTTCTGCCATCTCTGACGTTCCGGCATTGGCTTCCTGAATAACAACGGCATCCAATTCTTCGTGATGTTGGGTCAACCAATCACGCACTGTTTGAAAGTCCCGTTTTCCGACATTGTGATTATATGTTGCGACCCGGTAAACAGGCTTCTCGGCTGTCGGAGAAAATTGCAGAGGATGATCCAGAGTCCAGCGTGTTTCAATGAGGCAAAGAAAAAAAATACAAAAGCAGATTGCCGCTTTTTTCTTTTCCTGAAAGACCAGAAGCAATGCTCCCAGAACCAATCCTCCCATCGCATATTGCAGAGTAAAATGGCTAAACAGATCTATGAAATAAAGAATACTTAGCAAGCCTGTGTAGTGAATGGGTATGGCAATCAGGGAAATCAAAAAGAAAAACCGCAAAAATGAGTAAAGCCAAACGGTTAATCGGTGGGCATCACCTATGATGGCTTGTGTTTTTATCTTCATTATTACACCTTTATCATGAAGTATATTTTGAAATCAGATGGACACAACGTTTATCTTGTCTTTTGGCCAAAGTCTCTGTAATAGACATGTCATAACAACTTATATTTTTTATGACGAGCACATTTTTTTCAAACAAGGAAACCATCACGGCGCGGGCGCTGTTTGTTGGTAAACGCATTGACACCAAACCCTTCGACAAACCGGGCATGTTGACGGCCTCCCCGATTGTCACCCCTGCCGGAACGGACGGATATGCGGCCCTGTTCCGCTATGGCGCGGTGGTGCTGTTTAACCTGACGAAGACAGAAGAGGAAAATTTTCTTAAAGACCTCGAGCCGCACATCATTAAGAAATATGAAAATATCGCCTGTGAAGAAGAAGATGTCATGGTTGGAAAAGACCTAAAAGACGGGCATGATCTGGATACGATCACACTTTCCGCTTGGGACTTTCCACGCCTGCAAACCATTGCGGAGGTTCTGGCGAGAAGTGCTGTGCTGTCTTATTATGAATCCAGTATTTCAAAGAGTTTCGAAAAATTTGACCCTGTTACGGAAAGCCTGAGCAAAGGCGAAACAAAAAGCAAACTGTGGCGCAGCCTGCTCCGTCAAATGGGATCGACCCTGTCCATTGAGCGCCAGATGGTCGGACAGGTGGAGATCACCGAAAAACCTGAAATTATCTGGGAATGTCCGGAGGTGGAGCCTCTTTACATGCGCCTGACAGACGAATTCGAAATTTCCGAGCGCAGCATGGCCGTGCGCCAGAAACTTGATCTGCTGTACCGCACGGCGGACACCATGTCCGGCCTGTAGCAGGACAAACGCACCCTGCATGTGGAGTGGTATATTGTCATTCTGATCGTCATTGAAATTCTCTTTACGATTAACGAGACGTTTTTCAGTCATTAAGCAGGGGACTTTTTCAAGAGGCTCTGTTAAAACCACACCATGAAAACCTCTGACTTTTATTACGACCTGCCACCGGAACTGATTGCCTCCGAACCGCTCAAAGACCGCACGGCCAGCCGCCTGATGTGCGTCAATCAAGCGGGCGAAATCCAACACAAACACTTTTATGATTTGCCGAATTTGTTACAGCCCGGCGACTTGCTGGTGTTTAACAATTCCAAGGTCATCCCCGCCCGCCTGTATGGCCAAAAACCCACAGGTGGCAAGGTTGAAATCCTGATTGAGCGGATTCTTGATGATCACACCGCCCTCGCCCATGTCAGAGGTGGAAAGAGTTTGAAGCCGGGAAGCCAAATCAATTTACTGTCATCCCGAACGAATGGAGTGGATTTTTGCACGATTGGTACAAGACAAAACGATCTCTTTGAACTTAAGACAGATGTGCCGTGGAATAAAATCCTAAATACATACGGGCACATCCCGCTTCCTCCTTACATGGAGCGTGAAGACAGGGAAGACGACCGGGAACGATACCAGACCGTCTATGCAAAACATGAAGGCTCCGTCGCCGCCCCGACCGCCGGATTACACTTCACGGATAACCTGTTGAAAAAATTGCAGGAAAAGGGAATTGAAACAGCGTACGTGACCTTACATGTCGGCACGGGAACGTTCCAGCCCGTGCGCACGGAGAATATTTCCGATCATAAAATGCACACTGAACGCTTTGAAATATCGCAAGAAACGATAGACGCAATCAGGCAAACAAAAGCCTCCCGCGGGCGGGTGATTGCCGTGGGAACGACGAGTGTCAGGGTGCTGGAAAGTATATGGGATGAACGGATGAGCGGAGCATCAGATGAACGAAAACAAAATCATCATCCGCTCATCTGTTCATCCGCTCATCTGTCCGGCGAAACCAACATCTTCATCACGCCGGGTTATGACTTCAAAGTGATTGACGGCCTCATTACAAACTTCCACCTCCCTGAATCTACTTTACTAATGCTCGTCTCCGCCCTGATGGGAAAGGAAAATATTCTTAATGTGTATCAGGACGCGATCGCAGAAAAGTATAGATTTTTTTCCTACGGCGATGCTATGTTGCTGACATGAAAGACCTTATTCATAAGACATTGCCCTCGTTTTCCGTTTGGACTTTAATCTTTTTAGCTGTTTTTATTTTTGCAGGCTATTTCCTTGTAATTGAACAATATACAGCTTTTACCGCTATAGTCTTTGGGTCTATCACAGCATTTTTCAGCTATTACGCTTACTTTTATACGAAAGAAAAAATACGTTTAGAACTTTTTGAAAAAAGATGGGAAATATATGAAAGTCTTTTAAAGTTCTCCAGCATGGTAACAAAATTTGGAAGAATTCGTCGAAATAGTAAAGATGAAAAAGAGAAGGAGGAAGTTATTAAAGGGTTAATTGAAGCACATTCCTCTTTTAGAGGAATCGGCTACCATAAAACTAAAGCACTGTTTAGCAATGACATACATGACTATTTTGATAGCATAAACGAAAGTTATGCTTGGCTAATATCTTTTGATGGAGTTAGAAATAAAAATTATGATCAAGAAATGAGTCATTTACTTAATATTGTAGATACATCTAAAAAATTGCCAGACCTCATGAGACCTTATGTTTATTTTGGAGAATATAAAAACTAATGCCCCAAACAGTTACAGATATCGAAAAACTCGCCCCCCCGAACGGAGACCCGAAAGTTCTCCTGCATTCCTGTTGCGCGCCGTGTTCCGGCGACCTGATCGAGCGGATGCAGAGGGACGGCATTGACCTGACGATTTTCTTCTATAACCCGAATATTCATCCGC
>CAKZKV010000088.1 GCA_937124505.1 uncultured Alphaproteobacteria bacterium | reverse complement strand
TGCAAATCAGATGCATCGCGCTTTGGGCTAGTATCTCGTGACTACACTATTTAATCCATATGAAATATCTTTGTTATTTTGCATGGAGAAAACTTTGAAATATTTAAATGATATGAATCAAAAAGACTCAACCGTACCTATTATAATTGAAAGTCGGGGCGCTAAAGAAGATAAAGAGTTAGAATTGGAATTTAGGAGAATATGTGACAATGAAGGAAGTTGGGGGTGGAAACGAATGGATTTTAAATGTGTAAACTTTCAATCTTTCTTTGTTTCAAAAAATACTAACTTAGCAGGGCTTCAAATATCTGATTTAGTGGCGAGACCTATAGGATTAAAAACTTTAAAACCACATCAAGAAAACCGAGCTTGGAATATAATAGAAGATAAAATTTATGCTAAGAAAATTTTCCCCTGAAAAACAAAAGAGCCCCAGTAATCTAGAGCTCAGATGTCGACCGGGAAATGCCCAATCCTTATAATTTAAATATAGCATATTGTAGAGAAATTACAAGTGATATTTCGCTAATAGCGAATATCGATTTTGACGAATTAGGAAATAAATCTTATTATATCGCATTGAGTATTTATACGAAAACGACCCCGACACCCTCTCCGCGTCATTGCGAGGCGGCCTGAAAGGCCAACGAAGCAATCCAGATAAATTAATTCCAAAGAACATTGACCAATTCGCCCTTACATACGTAACATGAGTAAATGTTTATTTACCTTGATGAATCCGGTGATCTTGGGTTCGATTTTACAAAACCAAAAACCTCTAAGACCTTTACGATCAGGACACCCCCGGAAAAAATGTATGAAGCAGCGGGGCTGGTTGTACAACATATTTTATCCCATATTGAAACATATCCTTAAGAGTCTCGCCTAGACATCTGTTTTTTATTTACTTTTTCTTTGAAATTATAGTAAATTTCAGAATTACACTATTTTTAAAGCAATTAAACCAATGGATAAAACGCATATTGGCTTAATGTTCGGGTCTTTTAATCCCCCACATGAAGGACATGTGGAAACAGCTGCACGTAAGTGATGCGGCAAGAAATCTTCAAACCTCGCCCCTTCAACAATTAAGATCCATCAAATGGGTTCTCGACGAATTATCTGAGACAAATCCAACAAAGGCCTTCCATATTGTATGCGGCAATGACTTTCATACGCGTATGCGCATAGCCATTGCAAGCCTGGCACTGGTCAATGAGATTCTCCATCCATTAACAAATTCCTCCAGACTGGCAGCATCAGTAGCCTTTGCAATTGCCAACAAAATCAAAAGTGCTCACGCAACATTGGATAATGCATTGGATCTTCCAACAATGGGACGGTCTGATCTGGATGGACAACGGATTAGCTCTTCACGCATCCGCAACAGTCTGGAAAAACGCGAACCCCATATTCACGGCCTTCCGGATGAGTTGACCGCGTTCATCCTTGATCGAGGTGTGTTTAACTTCGAGCAAACCTGATCTTGTTGAAGTCAGGCGCAAAAAGCGTTCCTTAAAAATCTTCCTGCTCGACACGTTTGCGAAAACATGCTTCAAAAAGAGTAGAGATGGCTATCAACATTCCTCCGCCGACGATTGTAATTTTTGATATGGACGGCACAGTCGTCCGCCACATGAATCCATGGGTTTTAAACGTTCTGGAGGGGCTGGACGATCTGTCATACAAAATCGGTGGTTTCATCACGCGCCGTTTTGGGCTGCGCACTCGCGAACCGTTCAAGGGCGTCGTCAACCGTGGCGACGTGAAAAAGCGCCGCCTGCTCGTCCACCGGGCGATTCACTTCCTGCGCCGGAAAGAGGTGGACCAGATTGTCGAGCCCTGCCCGAAAATTATTGATGTTCTGGAATTCCTGAAAGCGCGGGACATTCCGGTCGGCATTGCCAGTAATGGTATGGGCAAGGGCTATGGCCATGATATCCTGCAAACCTTTGATCTGCAAAAATACTTTCAGGCCACGATTTTCCGGGAAGACATCGAAAAAGCCAAGCCCAACCCGGAGGCGATCTTGCGCGTGACTGACAATTTGTTTCTGCGGCCCACGCGAGACGATGTGATCTGGTATATCGGCGACCGCTGGAAAGACATTCAGGCAACGCATGCGGCGGAGCAGCTTTTGCCCTGCCGGATTGTGCCGTTTGCCTATGGGCTGAACGCCTCGTTGCAGGCCTTCATTGAAGGAAAAAAACTGAAACTGAGGCCGGAGCAACGCCTTGTCAGCTACGAAGACATGCTTGATGTCCTGAATAAACTCTACACAGAAAAAGCGGCCTAGCGCAACGTTGGGGCAGGATCATAAATCAGAACATCTCCCCCCTCATGCAGCACGGCAGCATCCTGCAAAATCTGCTTCCGCTCTCCCGTTGTCAAAAACGACCAGAAAGCCGCCTGCTGTTGCAAAAAGAAAGGAATGCCTGCGGACTTCTGCAGAAGCTCAAGAACTTCTTCCAGCGCGGTTTTCGGCTTCGGCAGGATCGTGACGTTCATATCCTTGCGGCTTTTGTAACCGGCACTTTTTGCGGCATAATCCAGGGCATCGTTCAAACTGCCAAGTTCATCAACAAGGCCGTTTTCGGCGGCCTGCGCACCGGACCAGACGCGGCCTTTGGCAACGTCGCGCACATCATCCCGTTTCATCATGCGGCCTTCGGCGACAACGTCCAGAAACATATCATATGTGCGGTCCATCGACGCATTGATGCGTTCTTTCTCTGACTCGGAAAAGGTAGAGTTGACCGAATACATGCCGGAATTCTTGCCAAACCCGACATGATCCCAGTTGACGTCAATCTTGTCCCAAAGACCGCCAAAGCTGGCCTTTCCGCCGGCAACCCCGATAGAGCCGGTAATGGTTCCCGGCAAGGCAAAAATATGATTTGCCGGTGCAGAAACCCAGTAACCGCCGGATGCCGCCATAGATCCCATGGAAACAATCACAGGTTTGCCTTTTTCCTTGGCGCGGACAATTGCGCGGCGAATGAGTTCGGAAGCTGTTGGCGATCCTCCCGGACTGTCCACACGAATGACGATAGATTTAACCAGAGGGTCTTCAGCAGCGTTGACAATCGTGCGGGCGATTTCATCCGCGCTGTTGGACGTTGTCCCTAAAAGCCCCGTACCTTCTTCACCTTCACCAAGAACAAGGATCGGCCCCTGAATATAAATGACAGCAATATCATGCTGTTTGGTATGAACCTCTTCCGCAGGCGTGACATAACGGGAGATACGCACAAGTTCCGGCGTTTTGTCCTTCACGTTGCCGCCGAGCTTTTTGCGCAACTCATCCAGCAGAACATCACCATATTCCACGCGGTCTACAAGTTTGAGTTCTGCCGCTTCCGTGTCCAGAAAGAAGCCTTTATCAATCAATCCGCCAAGATCGTTGCCTTCGGCAACTTGAGGACGGAGCGTTAAAATACTGGCGATAAATTCCTTACCGAAACTTTTGGTCAGGGCTTGCAAAGACTCGCGGGATGGTTCCGACATGTCCTTGTTCATGAAATTCTCAAACACGCCTTTGTACTCCTCGCGCTGGAAAAACTCAGGCGTAATGCCGAGCTTGTCCAGCAACCCGCGCATGTATGGTTGTTCCAGACGAATACCGTTCACGGAAACCGATCCCAGCGGCGACAACCAGATTTCATCAAACGCCGTTGCCAGTGAATAAAGCGCAAGACCCTGTCCGGCTTCGCCATAAGACATGGAATAAATATAGGCGGGCTTGCCGCTGTTTTCGCGGAATTTTTGTACCGCCTGCCGCAATTCCTGTATCTGGGAGATCGCCAGTTCACTACTACGAACAGACATAATAAAGGCTTTCACACGCTGGTCTGTTTCCGCTTGCTCCAGCGCGCCGATGATGTCCTGCAAGGACGGACGATGTGGGCCAAACGTATCAAAACCTGACTTTGGCGGCCCTTCATGAATGGCACCGTCCAAACGGTAAAACAGGATCATTTGCTTTGGCAAGGTATTTGCCATTTTTGTTTCTTCCAAAATCGCCGAAGTGATAAAAAACCCAAGGAGTAAAGAGATCAGAATCGCAGCACCGATTGACATACAGGTATATTTCACCGCTCTCCACAAAACGGGTAAAACAATCCATTTCCGTTTTGGCTTTGGCAGGTCTTTCGGAGCGGGCTTGTAAAACAGCGTTGATTTTTTCTTCATTCCCGTACTCTGGCGATTTTTCAAAAAAACGTCAAATGGAAAAGCCTTCATGTGTTACATGGTGGTATTTTTAAACCACAGAGGGCAAAATCTTTTCTTCAATCAACAACATTGACAATTTACCACTGATGATTTTTTATTCCTTGATACAACAGACTTTATAAGGAACATCCCAAATGACCAGAATCTTCCTGTTTGTGGCGTTTATGCTCTGCACATTCTCCCCGCAATCCTCTTTCGCAGAAGAAAAAGAAAGCGTTTACGACCGCGTGATGCGCACAGGAACAATCCGTTGTGGGTATCAAAACTATCCCCCTTACATTCATAAAAACCTGGTTACAGGAGAGTTTGAAGGCATTTATCCAGACATTTTTCATGAACTGGCAGATCAGGCAGGGCTCAAGATTATCTGGGCAGAAGAACTAGGATCAGATGTTCTGTTTGAAAGCCTTAAAACAGGACGGGTAGATATACTCTGTACTCCATTAAGTTATACAGTAGCACGCGCAAAACATGCTTCTTTTTTGATGCCCTTCATCTATGTCCCTTTTTACGTTTATATAAGAGCGGATGATCATCGTTTCGAAAAAAATCCATACGAATCTCTAAATAATGAAAATATATCGTTTATAGTAAAGGATGGCGATCTTATTGAAATTCTTGCAAGAGAACACTTTCCAAAATCTCAAAGAATGGATAACGGCGGTCTGACCGATACCGCTCAAATGATGCTATCCGTAACAGGCAAAAAAGCGGATGCTATTGTCGGAGAACCTGTTTATGCAGGCATGTTTATGCGATCCAACCCCGGAACGCTTAAACGTGTTGCTGCAAAACCTTTGCGTGTCTTCCCTGCTACAGCCGCAGTTCCTTTAGGAGACATGAAAATGAAGGAGTTTATAAATACGGCTCTTTTAAGTCTTTCAGATACAGGATTTATAGAAAAAACAATCGCAAGACATATTGAAAACAGCTCAGACTTATTCCCCATCTCCAAGCCCTACGCCGTACCGGAATAAACAACTTTATACATCAAACCTTATAAGGAACCTCCCAAATGACCAGACTCTTCCTGTTTGTGGCGTTTATGCTCTGCACATT
>CAKZKV010000087.1 GCA_937124505.1 uncultured Alphaproteobacteria bacterium | reverse complement strand
CCCTAATTTTGCAACTATTTCGGGATGTTTTGAAAAGGCGCGGTCACCGATGGAGATATCTGTCTCAGGCTGCAAAACATCCATGACCGGCGCGCAGTTGACGTCAATTCCTGCTTGAGTGAGGTCTTTGGAGATATTCGCAATGGTTTTTTGCAGGGAGTCTTCGTCTGCACAGTCCTGCATACAGCTATATTGAGGCCAGTGCGGTTCATTCAGACGCTGGACACGTCCGCCTTCCTGGTCAATGAGAATATGACAGCCCGTATAGGTTATGTTTTTTAAAGAAGTTGTCAGTGTTTGGAGTTGTTCGGGCGTATCTATATTACGCCTGAACAAAATAAAGCCGAAGGGAGGATGGTCTTCAAAAAAACGTGCCTCTTCATCCGTCAGACTTGTTCCAGAGAGAGAAAAAACAACGGGAAGGGAAGACGACATGAAAGAATACGCAATTATTTAGAAGTCACGAAGCAACTACCGGATGCCGCTTTGATTTGATCGCAGAGTTGCTGTGCCTGTTCCTTGGAAAGCGGCCCGGCCTGGATGCGGTAAAAGGTTCCTTTTCCTTCAATGTCTGCGCGTTGTGTGCGAAAACTGATATTTTGCAGGGACGCGTATTTCTGGGTCAATTCTTTCCATGATTCCATCGTTTTGGAGGAATCTTTGATACTTGCCAACTGAACGTAATGTGTGCCGCCGGGGCTGGACTTTGGAGCAATGATCTCTGGAGTCCTGGCCAGCGCTCCGGCAGCCGGTTCTGTCTTGTCCATTTGGCTGGGCGTCGCTGCAATTGTAACGTCTTTTTCCTCTGTTTCCTTTATTGCAGTAACCTGAGGTTTTGCAAAGTTCTCCGGAGATGTTGATGCTTTTTGTTCAGGGACAGGGATTTCAATGGCTATTTTGTCGCCAGGCGCTGGAATGGGTTGGTCTTCTTGATCGTGAATTGTGGCCCTCTGGTCAGTCATCTCGGAAGAAGAGGGGGGGGGGGCTGAGTCAGGTGGTTCTGTGACGGTTGCAAAAGGGCTTTCTGTGATGCTGATGACTTTACTTTTTCTGTTATCAATATCCGTTTTCAGGCCGGCAAAGAGCTCTTCTTTTTCTATCGGAACTTCTGCATTTTGCTGTGGTTTGAGAAGATTTTCAATGCGTCTCGGCGCGTGAGTTGTTTGTCCAAACGTTTCATAGATACTGCTGTTGTAGTTGGCTGTATCTGTTAGTTCGGTATCTTCAGGTTTGATCCGTACCGGTTCGGAACTTGCGCGGATAATGGGCAAAGAGTCTTCCGTTACGGGGGAGCCGGGGTAAAAAGCCCATATTGACATGGCAATGATGACTATTGTTCCGACAGACAGGATGCTGATGATGTGGGGGTTCAGAGAGCTGATTTTTTCTCTTAGCCCTTTGTTATGTGACGATTTTTCATCAAAAAAGAGTGGATCTGACATAATATGTAACTCTAGATAATTCACTTGAAAAGGCAAGAGATAAAACAAAAATACAGAAATAATGTCCTCTGCCTTCTAAAATGAAGAGATTTCTTAAAAAATTGTTAAGGGTTACTCTTTATAATGTATGTTAAGAAAAAGGATATGTATTAGGGGACAACATGTTTGAGCATTGTTATTTCATTACAGGCTCTAATCAGACAATCATTATTGTGGTGCCTGAGACGCTTCCCGATGCCGGGGTTTTGAATCTCTCTGTGACTCCCAAACAAATTTCTTTTGCGGCGGATTACGAAACGATTGCAAAAGTTCCTTATGACGATTCTGATGTCTATGAACGCCTGTGTGAACATACGCAGGTTGGTATGATTGCCTTTGGGGAAAAAGAAAATCAACCTATGCCCCAGGAAATAACGCATGTGGCATATGTAGAAGTGTGGGGGGACGAATAATGGCGATAACCCCAAATACATCGTTACCAGATTTTGCTGTTGGTCCCTTAGAAATCAGGAGTTCGAATCCTGAAATTTCTGTCCCCAATGAATTGCAGGCTGGTGTTTCTCTATCAAATGCGATTGAACGGGACAGTCTTTTAGGGGTGGCTTTTTCAAACGGAACTAATCCTGCTGGACCGGCAGAATTACCTGTTGAGGAAGTGAATAGACCCGGTCCGCTTCTGGACGCTGATAATTTCTCCATCTAATTCTATTTAAGTGCATACATTCGTACTGGTCTGAAACAGGTAAACAAGGTATTTGTTTATATATGTTTCATATTTTTCTGAGAAAGTGTGCTTAGAGTGAAAACAGCTTTGATTACCGGAATAACGGGGCAGGACGGAGCTTATCTTTCGCGCCTGTTGCTGGATAAAGGCTATGTGGTACACGGTCTTGTGCCACGATGTGAGGTGGATAACAAGGTTCGTCTGGCCCGGATTCTGGGCCATCAAAACCTGTATCTGCATGACGGGGATTTAACGGATAGCGGCAGTCTTCAGAGAGTTATCTATCAATGTCATCCGCAGGAGATTTATAATCTGGCCGCGCAAAGCCATGTGAAATGCAGCTTTGACATGGCGGAATATACGGCCAATGTAAATGCTCTGGGTGTTCTGCGCCTGCTGGAAACAATGCGGCATCTGCCTGAGACACCGCGTTTTTATCAGGCCAGCTCTTCGGAGTTATTCGGAAATGCGCCGGCTCCGCAGAGTGAGCAAACGCCTATGAGTCCTTGCAGCCCCTATGCAGCGGCCAAGCTTTACGCGTATCACATGGTGCAGCTATATCGGGATATGCATGGTTTTTACGCGTGTAACGGAATTTTGTTCAATCATGAGAGCCCGTGGCGCGGAGAAGATTTTGTCACGCGGAAGGTGACAAAAGCGGTTGCCGAAATTCATGTAGGGAAAAGAGATATCCTGTATCTTG
>CAKZKV010000086.1 GCA_937124505.1 uncultured Alphaproteobacteria bacterium | reverse complement strand
ATCGCGGCCTGCAATTCCTTGATCTCATTCAGGAAGGCAATATCGGCCTGATGAAAGCCGTCGATAAATTTGAATACCGCCGCGGTTACAAATTCTCAACTTATGCAACATGGTGGATTCGGCAGGCGATTACCCGCTCCATTGCAGATCAGGCCCGCACCATCCGTATTCCGGTGCATATGATCGAAACGATCAACAAACTGGTGCGTACATCGCGTCAGATGTTGCATGAAATTGGTCGCGAACCAACCCCGGAAGAACTGGCGCAACGCCTGCACATGCCGCTTGAAAAAGTGCGTAAAGTTCTGAAAATTGCGAAAGAACCCGTTTCCCTCGAAACGCCGATCGGGGATGAGGAAGATTCCTCTCTGGGCGATTTTATCGAGGATAAAAACGCGATCATGCCGCTGGAAACCGCAATCCACTCTAATTTGCGTGAAGCAACCACCCGTGTTTTGGCCTCCCTGACGCCGCGCGAAGAACGCGTCCTGCGCATGCGTTTTGGCATCGGGATGAACACTGATCACACGCTGGAAGAAGTCGGGCAACAGTTCAACGTGACACGCGAGCGTATTCGCCAGATTGAAGCTAAAGCCCTGCGCAAGCTGAAACATCCGTCCCGCTCCCGCAAACTCCGCAGCTTTTTGGATACTTAAGTTTTACCTTTTTCATGTTACTCTCATGGAATGAGACAAACTTACGCCCCGTCCCCAGACTCCGGCTTCGCGATTTTTTATATCCTGATCGCCATTGTTCTGTTTGCGGCTTTGGCCTATGCCTTTTCCAGCACACTCAACAGCAGCGTCAATAACCTGACCAAGGAGGAAGCGCGCGTTTACGCCCAGGATACCTTAAGCTACGCCAGCCGCCTGAGCCGGGGGATAGAGCGTGTGATGGTGCGTGGCCTGTGTTCAGAAAATGATATCAGTTTTTACCTTGCCTCAAATGCACTTTTGGCCGCTTATAAACACACACCGGAAGTCGCGGATTATTGCAAGGTGTTTCATAGTGACGGCGGCAGCATCACATGGCTGACCGCGCCGAAAAACGTCAATGACGGCTCTGACTGGGTCTTTACCGGCGGAAACCGCGTTGATGGCATCCAGTCCAATGCGGCCCTGAGCGGGAATGAACTGATCGCCTTGCTGCCTTATCTTGATAAAAACATCTGCATGGAAATCAATGAGTTGGTGGGCATTGAGAATACAAATGATGCGCCACCTGTTTCCAGTGGTGAATTTCGTACACTAAAATATACAGGAGATTTTCCGACCACAACGATCATTGAAACAACCGGGGGAGAAACATCAGGCCATGAAACCGGATGCTTTGAAGCGACCCAGATCGACGGCGCTGCCGCCGCCGGCACATATCATTTTTATCACGTTCTAGTTGCGCGGTAAGCGCACCACATTCCCGTCAGATGAGGGTTTTTTGAGAGGAATATCTTCCTCTTCAATTAATTTCAGTTGCTCTGCCTCTTCAATATCCTGCTTCAGCAGGCGTTCCGACTGACGGCGGATGACCTCTTCAAAAAGATTACGAACCCCGCGCGCATTCGGAAATTCGGAGCCTTCCTTACGCTTGAAATCTTTCATCAATAGCAGGAGTGCTTTTTCGGCCTTCTCGTCCAGATTATAATCATGCTCCTGACATAGAGACTTGAAGATCGTCATCAATTGATCCTCTTTCATGTCATCAAAATGCAGATGATGCGGAATGCGTGATTTCAAGCCCGGATTGCTGCGCAGGAAACTACCCATATGGTCTTCATATCCGGCAAAAATAATGATCAGATCGTCGCGGTTATCTTCCATGTATTTAATCAGGGCATTAATCGCTTCCACGCCGAAATCCGTTGTCGCATAAAACACCCGGTGCAAGGCATGAGCTTCGTCAATAAACAGAACACCACCTTTGGCGTCCTGCAAGACATCTTTCATAATCTGTTCAGTCTGGCCAATATATTCTCCCACCAGATCGCCACGGGATACTTCCGTCAAATGACCTCTGGAGAGCAAGCCCGTTTCCCTGAAAATTCCAGCAATCAAACGGGCGACCGTTGTTTTGCCGGTTCCCGGACTGCCTGTGAACACCATATGGTTTGCAGACGCGGACATTGTTTTCAGGCCGGCCTTTTCGCGGCGCTGGTCAATCAGCCTCGTTTCCAGAATGCGTCGAATGTGCTGCTTGACGCCTCCCAATCCAATCAATTCCTCTAAAGGGCGTAAGGCTTCTTCAATCTGTTCCTTCGTCAGGGGCGGCAGTTCTTTTTTGTCCTTAATTTCACCTCTGGCTTCTCTTTTGGCAAGTTCTGCCAACTCAGCATCTTTTTCAGCCGGGCGTTCCTTGTCCACAAAATAACACAAGGGAGAGTCTGTAAAATCCTCCTCAAATATAACCGTATTATCTTTCAGCCATGTCTGGGCCGCACTGTCCCCAACCCGCGCTCTCTTCTGGGCATATTTCACAAATTCAGATTCGATTGATTGCAGTTCTTCGTCCGGCTTGATATGGGACAATGTCTCAAAACACGTCAATGCATCTTTAAAGGAAATATTAATTGTAAACATTATAAACTCAGGTAAGCGCTGTATTTATTTATAATTCAAATATAGCTTTTCCACCTGTTAAAGGCAAATTTTCAAATTTTTCAAAAAGCCTGAAATATAAAATAATATGCTAACATAAAATATCATGTCTGAAGAAGAGTCTATTTACGATTTACAACAAACATCCGACGAATCAAAAGCAGCCAGTCAGGTTAAGGCTAATTTTCTGGCGACCATGAGCCATGAAATGCGTACCCCCATGCAGACCGTTTACGGTTTTCTGGAACTCATCGAACTTGAAAAGCCTTCTCCCAACATTCAGGAACTAGTCACTGTGGCCAAGAATTCCGCCGGTTCCCTGCTGGAAATTCTGGACGATATTCTGGATTTTGCCAAAATGGATGCGGATAAAATGGAACTGGATGTCTTTGAGGTTCCCGTTCGAACGCTTCTTTTTGGAACGCTTGAGGCGCTGTCTGTCAAAGTACAGTCCAACCATATCAATCTGGCCGGAGATATCACCTCACAGGTTCCTGCTGTGGTATTGGGAGATCCGAAAAGATTGCGTCAGATCCTGATGAATCTGGTCGGAAATGCACTAAAATTTACAAAAAGCGGGATTATTTCGATTCACGTCTCTCATGAGGTGAAGCACCTGAGCGTCCCAAAAAGAAAAATAGGCCTGCGTTTTGAGGTCATGGATACCGGGATCGGCATGTCCGATGAATTATCCAACAAACTGTTCCAGTCTTTTACGCAAGCCGACAACACAACAGCACGTAAATTTGGCGGAACAGGCCTTGGGCTGTCCATCTGTAAAAAACTTGTGGAACTCATGGACGGAGAAATCGGCGTTATAAGTGAGGAAGGCAAAGGCTCAACCTTCTGGTTTGAAATCCCGACAGAGGAAGTCAGGACGGATGAAAATGTAGTCCAGCTTCCCGATCTGGAAGGAATTTCCGTCCTGTCCGTTGAAGACCACCCCCAGGGTGCCAGAGAAATACAACGCTCTCTCGAATCCATGGGCGCAACCGTTGAGAGCTGCCGGACGCTGACGGAAGGCCGCACCCTGATGAAGCGGCGCCCTTTTGATGTTGCCGTCATAGACCAAGGGTTACCGGACGGGCTGGGGATTGACCTGATCCGTGAAGGCATGGGACTCCGTCCGCGCATGGGCATGGTGCTATATACAGTGCGAGATGATCTCGGACTGCAGCATACCTGCCAGTCTCTCGGGGCGACGTACCTCTCAAAACCAGCCAGCCGCGCCGGGCTAGGTGACGTCGTCAAATCTGCCTCAGAAAATCATGCTAAAATTACCTTGGCCAACCCGAAAAAACTTTTGATTGCAGAGGATAATGAATCCGTCCGGGATGTCTTTGCACGACAATTAAAATCCCTGAAAGTAGAGGCTGACTTTGTTGAGAACGGGTGGGACGCCCTGAAGGCCTATGAAACAGGTGAATACGGCATTTTATTTTGTGACCTGCATATGCCGGAAGTGGACGGTTATGAGGTCGTCAAAACCATCCGCAACAAAGAAGAAGAAGCAGGCCATCAAAAGCGCTTTCCTATCATTGCCATTACGGCAGATGTGCAGATGTCTCCCCGGCAGGTTTATATGGAGCATGGCTTTGATGAATGCCTGTTAAAACCCGTATCTCTGGCACAATTCAAACGCTTACTTAGCCGCTGGGGACTGTTGGAAGAAGATATTGGCCCGATTATGCCGTCCCGCCCCGAGGAAACAGGCGAGTCGTATAACAGTCACAATATTAAAAACCTTCCCAAAATAATTGATCTGGCCGCCTTGAGAGACCTGACCGGCGCGTCGGAGGAGGATGCCAGAGAAATGCTGCAAAGCTTCCCGGAAATGAGCGCCCCGATCATTCAAAAGATACAATTGGCCTGGGACAATAAAGATATGCACGCCTTGACCGAAGCCGCCCATTCCTTAAAAGGTGCCGCGCGATCCGCCTGCTGTGTCCGTCTTGCCGATGCCGCGAGAGAATTGCAGGATGCCGCCGCCAGCGGTGTCGCCGTCATGCCGCATGTCTCTCAAATCTGGAGGCACTTCTCGGACGTTGAAAACGAAATCAAATCATTTCAGGCTTGATTTTAAAATTGCTTTTTTGGCATAAAAAACTTGAAAAAATAAACGGGCACTGTTATTAAACATTACCATAATACATAAAATAATAGAGGAAATGAAGATGTCAGAGCCAAACAACGCCGCCGCAAGTGGACAAGACAGAGTAAATCAAATCATTGAAGCATCAAGAACAAGACAGATAACTGATACAATGAGAGAACTGCATCTTGATGCAGAGATGGGCAAAGCCGACAGACACGCAGAAATGCTTGACGTACAAAGGCAACGGAACGTGATACTCGCTACCGGATTTGCCGCAGCCACTTTGGGACTTACGACTCTTGCCGCCGTCATTCACTATGATGGAAATCACGATTCTGATCAGCCGGAATATCCAGGTACGCCTTCTTACATTCCCTTCAGTCCAGAGCCTGAGAACATGTATGAGGTCCCGGATCGTACACCACATCATTATTCTGTTCCGCTTATAGAAGCATAGTCAGACGGCACACCCGTCCCTTACAGGCCTGCCATCTTGCAAATGATCTCCCATTCCTTTTCCCCGATGGGCATGACGGACAGGCGGGATTGTTTGATCAGCGCCAGATCCTGTAACTCCGGATGTGCCTTGATATCTGCCAGCGTGGCGGGGTTTGGAACAGGTTTCACGGCCTTGAACTCCACCATCCCGAAGCGGCCCTTGGGATCGGTATGATCAGGATAATATTCCTTGACGACCTCAACAATCCCCACAATCCGTTTTTCATTAACCGAGTGGTAAAAGAATGCCTGATCACCGGTTTTCATGGCTTTCATATTATTGGAGGCCTGATAATTCCGCACCCCGTCCCAATGCTCCACACCCTTTTTCACATGATCATCCCATGACCATGTACCGGGTTCCGATTTGACAAGCCAGTAGTTCATGGGGTTGTTTTACCACAGTTAAACGGCAATACATAAAGATTTAAGGTACAATAATCTTGCTAAAATATTTTCCGTATTATATTATGCGCGTATATATAGCTGAAAAACACATGTTAAATTTGAAAGAAATATTTTCTTTAAAAACATACGGAACCTCAAATACAGATGAGGCCCACACAGTTATAAGCCCTATTGTGTATCATGGCGGGTTTAGAAAAAATGATAGGTCACGTAATTATTTCTATTCCTCCAGTAAACAGGTTGCCGCATCATTCCAAGAGAACACATTATGGGACAAGCTAAGAGGAGTTCAATGTAAACGCCTAACATTACAAAATCCACTGATTATTAATGCCCAAGGTAGAGAGTGGTATAATATTTTATTTGAAGGAAGACTTACATCAACAAATGGCCTTGCTGAAATTGCACGCCAAGGCGGTCATGACAGCGTTGTTGTAGAAAACGTTATTGAAGGCTTGAATTTGCTTGATGACCACACCTCAACAACATACATTCAGCTCAGCCCTGAACCTCAATCATAAAATCTTGACATATTTGACGAGCCAGTAGTTCACAAACAGATCTCTTCCTATTGTTTCAGGTTGAAAATATAATCGTCGGTGCGTCAATGACTGCCATAAGCACCAACTCAATGCACAGGATCATAGCACATAATGCCGTTTCAAAAACCTTTCCCCAGTTTTGTTTGAACATGGCTGCTATACACATCAGGAGATATGCCATAGCAATCAAAATTAAAATTATAAACAGTGACACGATCATCCCCCCATAAGTGGTATAATCGTCCCCCCATAAAAGGTAACGGTGAATGGAGGCAGCCATAATACAAATCAGGCCATATAAATTAAAATATAAACAGTATTTTGACAGAGACAGTCTTTGCATTGTGTAAATATCTTTCACGCTAAAAGCATCAAACAGAAACGCTTGAGAATATCAAATATTCTCCCTCCCCACCGGGCGGTCGAGCATTTTTTCAATAGCATCTTTGAAATTCAGACCTTCATTCAGGCATTCATAAACGCTCTGACAGATCGGCATGTCCACGGCGTTTTTCCGTGCCAGAACCATCAGAGCTTTGGACGTATAGAATCCTTCGGTCACGGCATGACGAGATTTTAGAATCTCCTGCGGACTTTTTCCCTTGCCGATTTCCATTCCGAAGGAATAATTCCGTGATTGCATGGAGCTACAGGTCAGGATCATATCGCCAACCCCGCACATGCCCATCAGGGTTTCTTTTTTTGCCCCCATCGCATTGGCCAGACGGCTCATTTCCGCCAGACCTCTGGTCACAAGCGCGGCGCGGGACCTTTCTCCCAGGCCGCGACCAATCACA
>CAKZKV010000085.1 GCA_937124505.1 uncultured Alphaproteobacteria bacterium | reverse complement strand
CCAGTTCCTTGACGTCCATATCCTCCATTTGCACAAAATCTTCTTCGGAGAGTTCATGGCCGGCCTGGAAAACAACCAGCCCTGTTTTCATGTCCACCATGTCCTGTGCCAGGAATTGGCCGACCAGAAATTCTTCTGTCACCAGAATATTTTTCAGACCTTCTTCTGTGAGTTTTTTCAGAGCGCGGGCAGTCATTTTTTCGCCAGCCCCTGCAACGACCTTGCCGTTTTTCGCATCCACCAGATCACTTGGCAGCTTGGAACCTTTAAGAGAATCTGGATTAAACTCTGTCACCCAGCCTTTTTTGTCCTTTTTGTAAGATACTTTATTATAGAATGTACCAAGAATTTCTTCATTGCTCATTCCTTGTACCATCAGTGGATCAATAGCCTCGTCTTTTTCCTCGGCTATTTTGCGCAATCTCTCTGTCTCAACAGAATCCAGCGCCCGCATCAGGGTTGTAACAGGCAACTTACGGCGGCGGTCAATCCGAACGTTCAGGATATCCTTCGCATCGAATTCGAAATCCAGCCATGATCCACGATATGGAATCACACGCGCCGCGAACAGGTACTTCCCGGAAGAGTGCGTTTTACCACCGTCATGATCAAAGAACACGCCGGGAGAGCGGTGCATCTGCGAAACGATCACACGCTCCGTCCCGTTGACAACAAATGTTCCGTTGTCCGTCATCAGAGGAATGTCCACCATGTAAACATCCTGCTCTTTAATGTCGCGGATGGAGCGCAGCCCCGTATCCTCATCTACATCAAAGACAGACAGACGGAGGGTTACACGCAGCGGCGCGGAATACGTCATGTCGCGCTGACGGCATTCATCAACATCATATTTCGGCTTTTCGACTTCGTAGGAAACATAATCAAGCTGGCAAATGTTGTTGAAATCCGTAATCGGAAAGATGGAACGAAACACTTCTTCCAGACCCGTCACCGTGCGGTCCTCGGCAGAAATACCTGACTGCAGAAACGCATCATAGGATTGCCGCTGAATCTCAATCAGATTCGGCATTTTCGCAACTTCACGGATGCTTCCGAAGTTACGGCGGTAGCGCATACGCTCCACGTTGGAAAGTTCTTTAATATCTGATGTTTTTGCTGCTTTTTTTGCGGACATGGTCTACCTGCTTTTTGTAAAGTGTGTTCAAACAAATAAATTGTCTTGCCTCCATCTTTCAGGGGACAAAACATAAAATTTTATAGTGCTATAAAGTGGGAATTAACAATTCACCTATCTCGCCGAATCTATTCAAGTGTGCTGGTTATGGCCTAAAATTTGCATGGTGTCAAGCGGTAATCCTGACACCATGTCAAACTTATTTTTAATAGCGCGAGAGCTTCAGGCATACAGGCATAATGGCATGCACAAAGCTTACGCTTAAGTAATTTCAAATTACTTAAGCTCAACTTTCGCGCCGGCATCTTCCAGCTTTTTCTTGATTTCTTCGGCTTCACCTTTGGCAGCAGCTTCTTTCACAGCTTTACCACCGGCATCAACCAGGTCTTTTGCTTCTTTTAGACCCAGACCTGTAATACCGCGAACTTCTTTGATCACAGCAATTTTGTTTGCGCCTGCTTCAACCAGAATAACGTCGAATTCGTCTTTTTCTTCAGCAGCGCCTGCATCGTTTGCAGCACCCGGAGCAGCAGCAACAGCAACCGCGCCCGCAGCCGCTTCAATACCGTACTCTTCTTTCAGAATGTTTGTCAGCTCAGTCGCTTCCATCAGCGTCAGGGCCACCAAATCTTCTGCCAGTTTTTTTACATCAGCCATTTTTTCTTCCTTTCAGTTTTAAATAGTTTGTAAATTTAAGTTATTCAGCTTTTTCACTAATCGTCTTAACAGCGCCGGCAATCTTTCCAGCCGGTGCTTTGATAGCACCTGCCAGCTTGGAAGCCGGTGAATTGATCAGCATCACAATCGTTGCACGAACCTCATCAATGCTTGGCATTTTCGCCAGAGCCTCAACCCCTTGTGGATCAAGAACCCGCTCTCCATAAGCACCACCAATCAGAACAAGTTTTTCATTCTCTTTAGAATATTCGTAAGCAACTTTCGCCGCCGCAACAGGATCCTGAGATGTTGCGATACCAACAGGCCCTTTAAACAGGTCTTTGATACCCTCAAATCTGGTTCCTTCCAGAGCGCGTTGCGCCAGAGAATTCTTTGTAACCTTGAAGCTTGCGCCGCTTTCACGCAGTCTTGCACGCAAATCAGTCATCTGGGAAACGCTCAGGCCAGAATACTGAGTCACAATAATTGTTTCATTTTCTTCAAAACGGGCTTTGTATGCCTCCAGTTCAACTTCTTTTTTTTGACGACTCATTGCCATGGGCAGTATCCTTTTCGTTTTTTTGGTTCACTCTTATCCGTTTTCGGCCTCAAGCAACCCCAAATTTTTTCCAAAATTAAAGGACGGAAAATCCGTCCTTGTCCTGTAATCAACATGCACAATGAAAATAACAGATTTTTGCATCCGTTTCATGATTTCACTGCGCTTATCTATATTGGACTTAATTTAACGCCAATAGTCTCGGACAAGTTTTAATCTTGAGCCGCATATAAAAGAATATCATTTCCCTTGTCAACATCTTTTTTTCGACTTGTCACTAAGACGCTTGCCCCTTTATACTGAAAATACATACGTTCGTATATTGACCAGTTGATTTTTCCCATGCGCTCTCACGCCTTTTTGCTGATTTTACTGTCCTGCCTGCTACTTCCTCTTTCAACGCAGGCACAGGAGAGCTATGGCTATGATCCGTTCTCCCCCGCACAGAAGGAGACGACACCGCCCTTTACCATGGGAAGCGCACACATCCGCGACAGTCTGCCAGACATTACCCCCCAGGCCATCGCCATGCGCGCGCCATCACAGATTGATGCGCCCCCGCCCTCCCGGATCGAGGCCTATTACGCGGGCCGGATTGTTGATGAGCTGGAACAATTTGGCTATGATCTGTTTTCAAGCGCTGAAAAAGGGGACGACACTCTGCCCATCGGCGCCGTTCAGGATGATTTTATCCTGAGCATTGGGGACAAAGTGACGGTCATCCTGCGGGGCCAGACCAACAGCCAGAAAACCTACCAGATTACTTCTGACGGGCTTCTGACCCTCGACAACCTGCCCCCTGTTCCCGCCGCCGGGCGCAGTATGGCACAGGTACAGGCCGCGCTGAAAAGCCAGCTTGCCGTCCTGCCGAATATTGATCTCTACATGTCTCTGGACAAAGTCCGCCAGATCGGCGTGCTGGTCATCGGCCATGTCAAACATCCCGGACGCCAGACCCTGACTGTGTTTCACTCACTGCTCGATGCCCTGAACCATGCGGGCGGCATTACCAGAGACGGCTCGCTGCGCGCCATTAAAGTCATACGAAATGGCCGGGCCGAACTGATTGATCTGTACAGCCTGCTGATCCACGCCAGCGATCTGGCCGATATCTCCCTGAAAGACGGCGACAGGATCATCGTCCCGCCACTCGGCCCAACTATGGCGATAACCGGCAGTGTCAAACGCCCCGGCATTTATGAACTGCGCAAGACTCTTAATGGCATGAACCATGATGCCTCCAACAACAGCGAAACCCTTAATTTGCAAGAAGTTCTCAGCTTATCCGGCGGCCTTCTTGCTCCGGGCCAAAACCGGTTCATGCACCTATCACTGACCCAAAACGGTCATGAAGATGTCATTGATGTTACCCAGCCCTTCAAACCGCAGTTTCGCAATGGCTCGATCCTGATGGTGTCACCTACGGAAGAAACCCGTCAGGGTCAGATTGAAATCAGCGGTCATTCCCGCAAAAACGGCCTGCACCCCCTCTCAAGGAATAAAACCCTATCCGCACTCCTGACACCGGAAACGCTTGCCAGTGAGGTTTACCCTCTGGTCGGCATCATTGAACGCTATGACCCGAAAAACCTGAAAGAAACATATTTGCCATTTCCTTTAGTGTAGCTAGCGGCAATTATTACACCATCGCC
>CAKZKV010000084.1 GCA_937124505.1 uncultured Alphaproteobacteria bacterium | reverse complement strand
AGGATAAACAAAATATAGTCATGTTAGCCGCAATCATATTTTATCTTTTTGCCGGAATTTTAACCTTAAGCGCCCTGATGGTCATTACGGCGCGCAACCCGGTGCATTCTGTCCTGTTCCTGATTTTGGCGTTTTTTAACGCTGCGGGATTGTTTATTATGCTGGGCGCGGAATTCATTGGAATGTTGCTGGTGATTGTCTATGTCGGCGCTGTGGCGGTGTTGTTCCTGTTTGTGGTGATGATGCTGAATATGGATTTTAGTGAACTGCGCAAGGGAAGTATGAAGTTTGTCCCTCTTGGCTTTATTCTGGGCGGTATCCTGCTTTCAGAACTGGTCTTTGTTTATGAAACATGGCGCATCAGTCCGGCTTTGCTGAAAGATGCGGTGAGTAAGGGCGATGATGAAAGTGTGACCAATGCCGAAGCGCTGGGACAGGTGCTCTATACAGATTACATATATATTTTTCAGGGAGCCGGGATGATTCTTTTGGTCGCCATGATCGGTGCGATTGTTCTGACCTTGCGGGACCGTCCGGGCGTGAAGCGTCAGAAAGTCTCTGATCAGCATAAGCGGAAACCGTCTGAGGTGCTGGAGATCAAAAAAGTCGTGCCAAAAACAGGGGTGTAGAAAGAATGGAGCAGAACCCTCCAAAAGCAAGTGAAGTAGGCAGTGCGGCACTGGAAGACCTGAGAAATAATTTTGGGCTTGTGCAGCAGATTACGTTTCCTGTGATTCCGATCCTGATTGTTTTGGGCGCTGCGGATGCTGTGGCGGCGAAATATTTTACAGATGCATCGGGGCATCCCGAATTTGGATACTATGTATTTATGATTGTGTACACCTTGCTGACGGCATGGGCCAGTGTGCATTATGTCATGCGCTGGCATCTTTTTTCTCTGACGGGAAGTGTTGAATATAAAGGCGGTTGGTTAAATCCGGATACAAAATACAACAGCTTTTTTTACAAAACGCTTATTATTCAGGCCATTGTTTTTGCAACCATCATGCTGCCGGTTTTTTTAATGGTTGTGGCCCCCGTGATTGGCTTGATGGTGTTTATTCCCCTTGTGTTTGCCGGGGTTTACAGCGGGTGTCGTCTGTCTTTTATCTTGCCTGCTACGGTTTTAGGGCATACACCAACAATTCCGCAGATATGGGACTTTGCCAGAGGGATGGTTGGGAAAACCATCTGGGCGCCTATTGCGGCGACCTGGAAATACATTGTCGCGATGTTTGTTTACCTCTTTATTATTGGTTTTTTTGTTGGATTCACCAGTAACGGGGAGCCTTTGTCCCTCATCGGGGACATCTTTATTTTTCTGTTTACAACTTTGCCGGCATTGCTGGCAGGAATTCTTTTTTGTCTTGTGTACGTGGGGGGTCTTTCCCGCTACTATCAATGGGGGCTTGAAAACAGAACGGATGCTTATGGAGATTACAAATGATGGACATTGGGTTGATGCACTTTTTAACACTGGCGGCCCTGCTCTTTACGCTGGGCGTGTTCGGTATTTTCCTGAACCGTAAAAACGTGATTGTGATTTTGATGTCGATTGAGTTGATGCTGCTGGCGGTAAATATTAATTTTGTCGCCTTTTCAGCTTATCTGGACGACATCCACGGACAGGTTTTTTCCATGTTTGTTCTGACAGTGGCGGCGGCTGAGGCGGCGATTGGTCTGGCGATTCTGGTGACATTCTTCCGTATTCGCGGGTCGATTGCGGTGGAAGATATTGCGAATTTGAAGGGATAGCCAAATGAAAAGTTACCTGCCCGGATTTATCATTATCGGAATTTCGCTTGCCATAGGCCTGATCGGCGGCGGGTATTTTATCGGCCAGACCATGTATAATGCCAAAGTTGCCATTAATGTTGCCGAGTCAAAGGGGCTGGCGGAGCGCCGGGTCAAGGCCGACCGGGCGGAATGGCAGGTTGGCTATTCTGTTGCCTCCGGCAATGGTGATAATATGCAGGAGCTTTACAACCGGGCGCGGAAAAATCAGGAAGCGATCATTGATATTCTAAAAAAAGCAGGGTTTTCAGATGAAGAGATGCATATTGGTGTGATTAATAACCGCTATCAGGAATTTCGGGACGAGAATCAAAATCTGGTCGATGAGAAATATATTCTGACAGGATCTATCAATATTGAAACGGACAAGGTTGATCTGGTGGCGGATGCGCGCTCAACTGTCAATGAATTGATTGCCCAAGGCTATCATATCGTCAATAACGACCCGGCCTATCGCTTTACATCTTTGAATGACATCAAACCAGATATGCTCAGTGAAGCTTCAAAGAATGCACGGATTGCGGCAAACCAGTTCGCAAAAGATGCCGGTGTGAAAGTGGGACGTATTAAAGAAGCGCGTCAGGGGGCTTTCATTATTCGTGATGTTGGTGCAGATTATGGAGACACACGAAAATTACACAAGGATGTTCGTGTGGTCACAACGATTACTTTTTATTTAGCGGATTAATTTTATGCCTTATCTTGCCGTCCTGACCCCTTTAATTGCTTTTCTGATTGCCTTCCTGATGGGGCGGCAAATTGGAGATAAAGGCGCGCAGTTTGTGACCTGTGCGGGTGTGATTCTGGCGGCAATCTGTTCCTGTATTTTATTTTTTGATGTGGCGTTACAGGGGCATGTCCGCACCGTGACATTATTTGAATGGATTGCGGTCGGCGATTTTTCGGCTTCATGGGACATCCGGCTGGATACACTTTCCGTTGTGATGATGTGCGTGGTGACGATTGTGTCTGCCTGTGTACATGTCTATTCCATCGGCTATATGAGTCACGATCCGGCCAAAGCGCGGTTTATGAGCTATCTGTCCCTGTTTACCTTTGCCATGCTGATGCTGGTGACGGCGGACAATCTGCTGCAACTGTTTTTCGGATGGGAGGGCGTTGGTCTGGCTTCCTATCTTCTGATCGGGTTCTGGAACCAGAAACCTTCTGCCAACAGTGCGGCGATTAAGGCCTTTATCGTCAACCGGGTGGGGGATTTTGGCCTGGTGATGGGGATTTTTACAATTTTCATTTTGTTCGGAACGATCCAGTTCGACGCGATTTTTACGGCGGCCCCGGAAAAGGCAGACCTGATGTTTGATTTTCTCGGTCATGACGTTCACGCCCTGACCCTGATCGGGTTGTTGCTCTTTATCGGGGCGTGCGGGAAGTCGGCACAATTGGGGCTGCATACCTGGCTGCCCGATGCGATGGAAGGGCCGACTCCTGTCTCCGCCCTGATCCACGCGGCAACGATGGTGACGGCGGGCGTGTTTCTGGTTGCGCGATTTTCCCCGCTTTATGAATATGCGCCGGATGCCCTGATGGTCGTTTGCCTTGTCGGGGCCACGACGGCTTTTGTGGCGGCGACGATTGGTATGACGCAGTTCGATATCAAACGCGTGATTGCCTATTCCACGATGAGCCAGCTTGGCTATATGTTCTTTGCCCTTGGCGTGTCCGCCTATGGCGCGGCGATTTTTCATCTGGTCACGCATGCGTTTTTCAAGGCGCTGTTGTTTTTAGGGGCCGGGTCTGTGATTCACGCCATGAGCGATGAGCAGGACATGCGCAAGATGGGCGGCATTTATAAAATGATCCCGCTGACCTACATCCTGATGTGGATCGGGTCGCTGGCGCTGGCGGGCATTCCGTTTTTTGCAGGGTTCTATTCCAAAGACATTATTCTGGAGGCCGCGTGGGCGGACGATAGCTGGTTTGGCCATTACGCCTACTGGATGGGGATTGCCGCCGCCCTGATGACGGCGTTCTATAGCTGGCGTCTGATTTTGATGACCTTCCACGGCAAGCCGCGTGCCGATAAAGAGGTGATGAGCCATATTCACGAATCACCGCCTGTTATGACCGGGCCGCTGGTGGTTCTGGCGATTGGTGCCATTTTCTCCGGGGTTATTTTTTATCAGCCGTTTGTCGGGTCTTCGCATCATGGGGCAGCCGGGCATCATGAAGAAACAAAAGATCATGGAGATACGCTGGAAGGACACGCTGCAAAACAAAACTCGGCCCACGGCACCCCTATATGGTCAAAAGAATTCTTCTGGGCGGAAAGCATCAAGGTATTGCCTGAAAATGATAGTGTAGAGGCCGCACATAATGTACCGCAGTGGGTGAAATTTCTGCCCACCGTGATGGGATTTTGCGGGATCGTGCTGGCATATATTATTTACCTGTGGAGCAGCGGTCTGGCGGCGGTCTTTGTTAAAATCTTCAAACCGTTGCACGCCCTGTTCTTCCGCAAATGGTATTTTGATGAGTTGTATAACATTCTGTTCAAGGAGGGCAGCATCGGTTTTGGCCGGATGTTCGCCAGCAGTGATAAAAAGATAATAGACGGCATTGGCCCGGACGGCGTGTCGTCACGCCTGCTGTGCTGGGGGAATACCCTGCGGATCATACAAAACGGCTATGTTTATCAATATGCCTTCGTGATGATGATCGGCCTTATTGGACTGGTGACATGGGTGGTTGTATTAGGGGGGGGACAATAATAATGCTGGATTTTTCTCTTCTCTCTTTACTGACATTCCTGCCGTTGATGGGGGCGGCGTTTATCCTGACCATACGCGGTGACGATGAAAAGACCGTGGCGCATAATGCAAAATATACGGCGCTGTATATTTCCGTCTTTGTATTTGCGCTCAGCCTGTACATCCTGTTTTCGTTTGATCCTGCCGATGCCGGGTTTCAATTTGTTGAAAAGGTGGAATGGTTGCCGTCTCTTGGTATTTCCTATGCCATGGGCGTTGACGGAATTTCCCTGTTTTTCGTTCTGCTCTCGACCTTTTTGACCCCGATTTGCGTTCTGGCGAGCTGGAACGCCATACAAGACCGCGTCAAGGAATATATGATCGCATTTTTAGTGCTGGAAACCCTGATGATCGGAACGTTCTGCGCGCTTGATCTGTTCCTGTTCTATGTGTTCTTTGAAGCGGTTTTGATTCCCATGTTCCTGATCATTGGTATATGGGGCGGGCCGCGCAGAATTTATGCATCTTACAAATTCTTTCTTTATACCCTGCTGGGCTCCGTTCTCATGCTGCTTGCCATGTTGATGCTATATTCCCAAAGCGGCACGAGCGATATTGAGACCCTGATGCATTCACCTGTGGCCACCGGGTTGCAATACTGGTTATTTCTGGCGTTTTTTGCCAGCTTTGCCGTCAAGATGCCGATGTGGCCGGTTCATACCTGGCTTCCTGATGCACACGTTGAAGCGCCGACCGCCGGGTCTGTCATTCTGGCGGGGGTCTTGTTGAAAATGGGCGGTTACGGATTCTTGAGATTCTCTTTGCCGATGTTCCCCGAAGCCTCGGAATATTTTGCGCCGATGGTGATGACCCTCAGTGTGATTGCAATTATCTACACGTCTCTGGTGGCGCTGGTACAGGAAGACATGAAAAAGCTGATTGCCTATTCTTCCGTGGCGCATATGGGTTTCGTTACACTAGGAATATTTTCCATTACAGTTGAGGGCGTTCAGGGCGGCGTGTTCCAGATGATTTCCCACGGGATTATCTCAGCTGCGCTCTTTCTGTGTGTCGGGGTGGTCTATGATCGTCTGCACACGCGGGAGATGGGGCGCTATGGCGGGATTGTGCAGAACATGCCGAAATATGCGACCGTTTTTATGATCTTTATGCTGGGCTCTGCCGGGTTGCCGGGAACGTCCGGGTTTGTTGGTGAATTTCTGGCCCTTCTGGGAACTTATCAGGTCAGTATCCTTATGGCGTTGTTAGGGGGAACGGGGATGGTTCTGGGTGCGGCCTACATGCTGGTGTTATATCGCCGTGTGATTTTCGGGCCAGCGGAAAACCGCGATGCCAGCCAGATGGAAGATATGAGCACGCGTGAAATGGTGGCGCTTGTTCCCCTTGCTGTACTGGTAATTCTTGTCGGGGTTTATCCAGCCCCCTTGAATGAGCGTATTGAGCCGGCGG
>CAKZKV010000083.1 GCA_937124505.1 uncultured Alphaproteobacteria bacterium | reverse complement strand
CCGATCAGGGCGTCCCAGCCCTGACGTATGCCGGCTTCAACCGCGACCTTGGCAGAGGTGTTGCAAATCAAAGACTGGATGTATGATCCGTCCTGCTCCATGAATAAGTCCATGCAGGGGACAGACACAACACGCACTGAGTAACCGTCTGCTTCCAGTTGTGCCTGTGCTTCAAGGGCAAGGTAAACTTCCGATCCTGACGCAAACAGGGTCACTTGCGGGTCACCTGAGCTGCATTCTTTCAAAATATAAGCGCCTTTTGCGGAGAGGTTTTCTGCTCTGTTTTCACAGACTGTCGGCAAACCCTGTCTGGAAAGCGCCAGCGTACTGGGGGATTGTTTCAAGCTTAGTGCGACTTCCCAGCATTCCGCCGTTTCAATACCGTCGCAGGGGCGGAACACATACATATTCGGGATGGCGCGCAGGGAGGCAACATGTTCGACTGGCTGGTGGGTCGGCCCGTCTTCGCCCAGACCAATCGAATCGTGTGTCATGACATGGATGACCTGCTGTTTCATCAACGCGGCCAGACGCATCGCCGGACGGGCATAGTCGGAGAATTGCAGGAATGTTCCCGAATATGGAATAATTCCGCCGTGCAGAGCCATGCCGTTCATCATCGCGGCCATACCGTGTTCGCGGACACCATAGTGAATATAGCGTCCGTCTGCGTTTTCCGGGGTGATAAAATCAGTGCCTTTCACGTAAGTATTGTTGGAGCCAGTCAGGTCCGCCGATCCACCAATCATGGAGGGAACCACGGGAATCAATTGTTCCAGCGTTTTTCCTGACGTTTGACGTGTCGCCATTTTGGGTCTCTCGGAGGCAAAAAATTCTTTGGTCGTTTTTACAGCTTTCGCAATTTCTGCGTCAAAGTCATTCTTCCACGTTTTTTCAAAGTCTGTTTTGTGTGAAGACGTGGACAGGGCTTTTTGCCAGGTGTCATACTCAGATTGTGAGTTTTGGCCGATCGCCCGCCACTGCATCAGCAGATCTTCAGGGATAACAAACGGATCATGCGGCCAGTTAAGGTTTGCGCGGATACCGCCAATTTCCTCGTCTTTGGTAATGGCGCCGTGTGCGGAGTTTTGTCCTTCCTGCGTTGGTGCGCCAAAACCGATGCGCGTTTTGCAACGGATCAGGCTGGGCGTATCGGTTGCTTGTGCCTGCGCAATGGCGGCTTCAATCTGCGCGAAGTCATGGCCGTCAATCTCCTGTACGTCCCATCCATATCCTTCAAAACGTTTTGTGACATCTTCCGACCATGTCATGTTCGTTGGCCCGTCGATACATATGCCGTTATCGTCATACATGACAATAAGTTTGGAGAGTTTGAAATGTCCGGCCAGAGAGCAGGCTTCGTGGCTGACGCCTTCCATTAAATCCCCGTCACCGCACATGACGTAGGTATAGTGATTCATCAAGTCATCACCGAAGCGGGCATTCAGAATCCTCTCCGCAAAAGCAAAGCCGGGGGCGTTGGAAATCCCTTGTCCCAGCGGGCCAGTAGTGGTTTCAATGCCGACCTCCTGATCCACTTCCGGGTGACCCGGCGTGCGGCTGTGGAGTTGACGGAAGTTTTTCACTTCCTCCAGCGTCATTTTTTCGTAGCCAAGAAGATATCCCAGAGAATAAAGCAACATGGAACCGTGCCCGCCAGAGAGAATAAAACGGTCCCGGTTCGGCCAGAGCGGATTTCTCGGATCAATTTTCATGAATTTGGAAAACAGGACGGTTGCCACATCGGCCATGCCCATGGGCAGTCCGCTATGTCCGCTATTTGCGGCTTTCACGGCGTCAACAGAGAGCATTCTGATGCAGTTAGCAAGATTTCTAAGGTTACGGTCGGATTCTTCGGCAGGAATGTAGGATACCGCGTGTTGCATGGGGGAATGTCCTCTCTTTCTTATTTTCCGCACAATAGCGTTTAGAGGCGTGTACAGGCAACGGATTTTTTATTTTTTTATAAGGTGTTCGTTCGGAAGCTGTGGATAAGTCATGCCTGTTTCTTGACCGATCTTCCAGAGGGCTGATACATCTTATCACTAGCGAAATTTACTTCCGGGAGAGGGGCTAATGTCTGAAAAGTTGGAAAATGCACTAAGAGGGTTGCAGCAATCTGTTGAAAATTTTGAGAAAACCTTTGCTGCCAGCCAAAAAGAAGCCCCTCGCAAGACCGCCGCGCCGCTGGCCCAGAATGATCTGTTCGGGTTGTCCCAGGAACCGGCAAAGCCGCAAAACGGCAATGCAAAGGCGATGGCGGCGGTTCTGGACCGCACAATTAACCGTATGGAAAAACTGGTTGGGGAGAACGCATAATGGCTGAAGTCAGTGTTAAAGTTAATAACAAGTCCTATGATATTGCTTGTGATGAAGGACAGGAAGGCCGCGTCCGCGAGCTTGGAAATTATGTGAACGAGCGGCTGAATTCCCTGATGAGTGCCGGGGCGGGGACGAACGAAGTCCAAAATCTGGTTTTGACCTGTATTCTTTTGGCGGATGAAATCGCCGAGCTTCAGGACTACAACATGAAGCTGGAAGAGCAATTGACCCAGCCGGGCGAGGGAGGAGAAACCCAAATCAGGGAAGTTGAAGTCATCAAGGAAGTTTATGTCGAACAGCCCGGCGCTTTGACTGATGAAGATGTTGAGCAGGTGGCGGATATGGTGATTGATGTCACAAACCGGATTAATTCCATCTCGAATAAGCTTGCAAAAGCGGCGTAAAAGCCCCATATATCTATCGGCTGCGGCGTGCGTGAGGACATTGAATCCCTTTGGCCGATGCTTTTTCGCATAGGGAGCTGTCCCTGTCATATGGTTGCTGATCCGTTCAGAGCCTATGGCATATGGCGCCCACCTGGTTTACCGGGCCTTATGCGGATCAACGACTCCCACGGCGCGCGCGGCTAATTTTTTCTATACACTTATTTTAATTTAAAAAATTAAAGATGGAAAAAAGATTTTTTTTCTGTAATTTTGCGTCTGCTTTTTAATAACTGAAGTAAAAAACAGAATAGGCATTATAGATGGATAAGACAGTAAATAATCAATATGTGATTATAACTCTGATAATTATCTCAGTAGTTGGATTATTTTTCAGGTTACCCGGATTATTCCTGAATGATTTATGGATGGACGAAGGCCTGACGTTGGTCATCTCGCATTGGCCGGTTTGGGATATGCTGCTTTTACCGACTGATCCAACACCCTTCTTGTATTATTACCTTCATCAGATCTTTATGAGCGCGGACATGCCGGTTTATATGATCCGCCTGATTTCTTTGTTATGTGGTATTGCAAGTTTGCTGCTCATGTATAAATGGGGTTCTTTGTGCTTTAATCAAAAAACAGGGCTGATTGCCATGTTTTTGCTGGCGATTTCAACCATTCATATTCAGTATAGTGTGGAAGCCAGAGCCTACAGCCTGATGTTTATGCTCACCTTGTTGATGAGTGTAACGCTGGTTGCGTATTTAAGCCTTTTGAAAAAAGAAGAGGACAAACGCAAAAGATACCTGATATTATTATGTTATGGTGCTGCAAACGTGCTGAGTTTCTATACGCATATTCTGGCGGCAATCTGGATTTGTTTTTGCAATCTTATTTTGCTGATGGGGGTCTTGCGAAGCGTTTCTCCCTGCCGTTACTGGAAAGAGATACTGCTCTTGTTTATCCTTATGGCGGTTCTTGCGTTACCTGGTCTGTATCGCATTTATATGCAGATTGGAATGGGGGATTCGTTTCAGTGGCTTGAGCAGCCAGACCTGAAAGGATTTATTTTTTCTCAGGCAGATATCTATTTGCCTATGGGGCTTTGGGACAACAGTTATATCGCCGGAAAAAGCATGCAGGGTAAAGTTATTTTAGCCCTGATGGCGATAATAGGGATTTTGCTTGTATTTGGAGGGTTTCAGAAGAAGTCTCAAATGATACAGACCGTGAGGGAGACTCCTCTGGAAACAAAGTTTCTTATTTTGAGTTATGTTCTTGTTCCTTTTCTGGTCTGGGTTATTGGTTTTGTTTATCGTCCTTTGTTAATTGACCGTAGTATTTTGTTTTGTTTGCCGGGGATGCTTCTTCTTGTAAGTTTGCTGTTATCAAAATATGAAAAGACGTCTTTGATGATTATTTTAGCGGCGATTCTGATGCTGTATATTTTTTCACTATTTGCCCAGCATGTTTATTCAAAAAGAATGGATTGGACTTCCACAACAGAATTTCTGGAAAAAAACGTCAAGTCGGGGGATGTTATATTAGTACATCCGGATTATTTATTTCCCGCTTTTCGACATGCGCTCAATTCAGAAGTAAATGCACCAGTTATTTCTTATAAGGGAAAGACAGGTTTCTTGCAGATTGAGCCTCAGTTTGGGAGTGATCCAAATTGGGACAGGGTATTTTTTGAAAAAAAACTGTTTCCTGGTTTTTATTCTTTGGCAGAGCAGAAGGATGTTACTGAGGGCTATCCGATCTATCATTTTAAAGACCATTTTGCTGGTCAGATATTTGAGGTTAATGCCTGCAATGCAGATGTGAAAAAAACTTTTTACGAGAGAGCGGATTTTGTAACGACTCCCAAAACAAGAATTTGGGAAGATCAAAGCAAGTGCATTTTTATTTCCTCTTACAGGTTGGTGGATAGATAAGCGAGAATAAATAATGACTTTAACCAAGCAAGATATTCGCGAGCAGGCGAAACGCTATCGTGAAAGTATCCGGCCTAATCTTGATGATGCGGAGAAGGCGTGCAGGCTGTTTTTTGAATCCTGTGCGCCGCGCAAAGACCAGATCATTGCACTCTACTGGCCGAAAAAAGATGAATTTTCTACCCAGCTTATTCTGGAGCAATTGCTGGAGGAGGGATTTACCTGCTGTTTGCCGATTACCTCCAAAGATCAAAGGGCGTTAAAGTTTGCAAAATGGGAGAAGGATGCCCCGCTCAGGGAAGGTGCATATAAGATCCATGAGCCAATGGTGAATGAAAAAACAGAATGGCTGGAACCGGATATTGTTGTGGTTCCTCTTATTGCTTTTGACCGCAAAGGACACCGTCTTGGTTATGGTGCCGGACATTATGATGCGACCCTTGATGACCTGCGTCAAAAAAAGGATGTTTTGAGCGTTGGAATTGCCTTTGCCGAGCAACTGGTTTTATTTCCTCTGCCAGCCGAAGACCATGATCAGCCGCTTGACCTTGTGATTACGCCGGAAAGAGTCTATAGCTTTTTGTCATGAAGATTATTTTTATAGGTGATGTATATGCCCGCGCAGGTCGCGAAGCGTTGAGCAGGCAGCTTCCTGTCATAAAAGAAACATACGATCCTGACTTTATTATTGTGAATGGTGAAAATGCGGCCCATGGCCACGGAATTACCAAAAAAATATGTGAGGAAATGTTCACTGCCGGGGTGGATTGCATCACAACCGGAGATCATGTCTGGGATCAGCGAGAGATGATCGCGCAGATCGAAAACGAGCCGCGCCTCCTGCGCCCCATCAACCTGCCTGCTGGTGCGCCGGGAAAGGGCAGTCTACAGCTTAGTAACAGCAAGGGGCAGAATATTTACATTGTGAATGCAATGGGGCGCACGTTTATGGCGCCGATTGATTGTCCGTTTCGGCGCGTGGAACAGGAAATACGGAATTTGAAGCTTGGGCAAAACATTGATGCGATTTTTGTTGATTTTCATGCCGAGGCGACCAGCGAGAAAATGGCCTTTGGTCATTATTTTGACGGTAAAATTTCCGGTGTCGTCGGGACACATACGCATATTCCGACGGCGGATGCGCATATCATGAAAAAAGGAACGGCCTATCAGACAGATGCAGGCATGACGGGAGATTATGATAGTGTCATTGGACGCCGCAAGGACATTTCCATTTTTGGATTTTTGCGGCAAATGCCGGGTGAAAAACCGCAACCAGCCACTGGGGAGGCCAGTGTCTGTGGGGCCTGTATCGAAACAAATGACGCAACCGGGCTGGCGGTCTCTATTCAAAGTTTCAGATTAGGTGGCGTACTGGATCATCCATAATAAGGATGTTCACGCTTGTGCTTTTTAAAATAGCGGTCACAGGCATCACAAATGGCATAGTAAAGATTATCCCCTTTCACGCCACCAGTGCCTTTTAGTTTGCTGTGAAGGATCGCCGTGATCGTTGTGTGAAAGGCCTGTATGATCTCTTGTAAGTCCTCATTTGGTTCGGTCGCACCTTCAATCAGTTCGATCATTTTATCGGCGATTCTGGACACGAGAGGGTAATCAAACATGCCACCATTGGCTTTTAACTGCATGATGGGGTGAATTAATCCTTCCATAAGTTCAAAACGTGTCGTATGCGGAGATGGATTATAAGCATGGTCAAGGCCCCGGCGCAGGGCATCCATATATGTCATGGCGATGGGCTCGAAGTCGATATCGTTTTCTTCCAGTAATTTTTGTGCCTGTTCCAGAATATTTCTGGCCAAGCCCCCTGAGCCAACCTTTTCTTTTAAAATGTTGGGAGGATTATAAAATCTTGCTTTACTGACATTTTCTTTATTCGGCATTAGTCATCTTTTTTATCGTTATTGTTTTTGAAAGCGATAATGAGGGGGTCATTATATTTTTTAGCTTCTTCTTCAATTTTTTTTTGTTGTTTCATGATCTCTTTGTAGACCTGATCTTCTTCCTCAAAAGGTGAGGTTACATCGTCAGAGGACGTGTCCTCATTGCGGCGGAACGGGCCTTGAAAATCTACATTTTTGCGGCGGCGGCGGTCTGGGCCAAAGAAATCCTCCGATTCAACAAATTTACGGGGGTTCTCGATAATGTTTTCGATTCTTTTATACAAATCCCCTGCTTTGAAGGGTTTGACAATAAATTCGGTAATTCCTGTGTCACGGGCCTCAATAACACGTTTTTTCTGGCTGAAACCAGTCAGGAGGATGATGGGAACATATTTGTTTGGGGATAGATTGCTTTGGCGGATTTTATGTGCCATCTCAATGCCGTTGGTCGGAGACATCATCCAGTCCGATATAATAAGATCAGGATTATACTTGCAAAAAGCCTCGAATCCCTCTTCCCCGTCATTGGCTGTATAGACATTTTGGAAGCCAAAGGTTTCTACGACAGAGCGTATTAAATCGATCATGGGTTGATTATCTTCAACAATTAAAACAGAGGCCTTGTGAAACTCATATCCCATGATAAAACTAATGATATTAAAAAAAATGAACTAAATACAGTTATATTTATTTACGCTAAATAAAAAATTAACAAGAGGAAATTTATGGCCGGACACTCCAAATGGGCAAATATACAACACAGAAAAGGCGCGCAGGACAAAAAGCGCGGCAAGATATTTTCAAAGCTGAGCAAGGAAATTACCGTTGCCGCGAAGATGGGCGGGGCAGACCCGGACATGAACCCGCGCCTCCGTTTGGCAATAGCCAATGCCAAGGGGCAGTCCATGCCGAAAAACAACATTGAAAATGCCATTCAGAAAGGCGTTGGCAGCGGTGATGGTGCGGATTATGAAGAGATTCGTTATGAAGGATACGGGCCGGGCGGCGTTGCCGTGATTGTGGAAGTCATGACCGATAATCGTAATCGGGCGGCGACGGACATGCGGACGATCTTTTCCAAAAATGGTGGGAATCTGGGCGAAACCGGCTCTGTTGGCTTTATGTTTGATCGGGTCGGGGAAGTGTTTTACCCCGCTGACAAGGCTTCTGCCGATGAAATGTTTGAGGCCGCTGTTGAGGCCGGGGCGGAAAACGTTGAAAGTGATGAAGACGGCCATGTCATTTACACGGCGGACACCGATCTGGCGGCGGTGCGTGATGCACTTGAGAAAAAGTACGGGGACGCCGAGCGTTCCGGCCTGATCTGGAAGCCGAATGTGATGTCCGACGTGGACGTGGCGCAGGCGGAAACCCTGATGAAGCTGGTTGACGCGCTGGAAGATAATGACGACGTTCAAAGTGTGACCACCAACATGGATGCCAGTGACGAGGTGATGGAGAAGTTACTGGCAAATGCGTAACTGTGCATTTGTCATTCCCCGAATTCTTGAAAAGAATTCTAGGGGAATCCATTTTTATGTGGATTGCCTTAGAATTTTCTGCCGAAAATTCAGGCAATGACAAATTCAATGAAAATTATCGGCATAGATCCCGGCTTGCAGAAAACCGGATGGGGCGTGATTGAAAGCGCAGGCTCATCCCTGAAATTTGTCGCGAGTGGTTTGATAAAGCCAAATCCCAAGGAGGACATGGCCGTCCGGCTGTTGACGATCAGTGAGGAACTCACACACATTCTGACCCAATTTGAACCGTCTCATGCGGCGATTGAGGAAACCTTCGTCAATCGTAATCCGACGACCTCTCTGAAATTAGGGATGGCGCGGGGAGCTGCGATTGTCGCGCTGGCGCAGTATGGGCTGGAGGTTGCGGAATATGCGCCGAACAAAATCAAGAAATCCATCGTCGGGCAGGGGCATGCGCACAAAGACCAGATCGGAATGATGATCCGGGTGTTGCTGCCAAATTGTGGAGAACTCAGCGAAGATGAGGCAGACGCGCTTGCCATTGCCATCACACATGCGCATTATAAATAATATGATTGGAAAACTCTCAGGCATTATTGATTCGTTTCATCAGGGGCATTTGATTCTGGATGTGAACGGGGTCGGCTATCTGGTCTTTGCCAGCACGCGGACACTCTCACAAATCGGGCAAACGGGGGACGCGGTCAGTTTGCTGATTGATACGCATGTGCGTGAGGATCATATCCATCTCTACGGGTTTCAGGACGCGGATGAGCAGAGATGGTTCCGCCTGTTGACCTCTGTGCAGGGTGTTGGCGTGAAGGCTGGTCTGGCGATTTTGTCCGTCTGCTCGCCGCAGGATATCTCTCTGGCGATTGCGGCGCAGGACAAGACACCGATTACACGCGCCGATGGGGTTGGCCCGAAACTGGCCAGCCGGATTTTGCTGGAGTTAAAAAACAAGGTCGGGGAACTGGATTTTACGCCTAAGCCCGTTAAGGTTGGGGACATGCAGGCACAAGCGCCGATCAAAGCGTCCGATATTGATAATGACGCGGTGCAGGCGCTTATCGGTTTGGGCTATGGCCGGGGGGAAGCCTATAATGCGGTCATGCAGGCGAAATCAAAGGCCAATGACAATCAGAATTTACAGGATTTGATTAAATTTTCATTGAGGGAACTGGCGAATGAGTAAGAGAATCTCTGAAAAAGACAGGAAACAGAATTCCTGTCATTCTGAGCGCAGCGAAGAATCTTATGATATCAGTGAATTAGAGATCCTTCGCTACGCTCAGGATGACAAGTATAGTTCACGCGAAGATCGCAAAGGAGTTTTTTCATTCATTGCGTTCTTTGCGGATTCCTGGCGTCCGTTGCGTGAATGTTTGAAGTTGGATTTGGGGATTTCCGGGATGATGGCTAAAAATAAGATAATAAAAATATGACACAATCCGTATACAGAAACGAAAACCTTGAACAAGCGCCGCAGGAACAAGACGTTCCTCTGGAAAAGGCGTTGCGCCCGAACGCTTTGGACGAATTTATCGGCCAGCAGAAGTTAAAGGGAAATTTGAAGGTTTTTATCGAGGCCGCAAGAGCGCGAGGCATAGCCATGGATCATGTGTTGTTCTTTGGCCCGCCGGGATTGGGGAAAACAACGCTGGCGCAGATCGTGGCGCGCAGCGGCTGGCCCTCTCTGGGGGTTGTGCCGTG
>CAKZKV010000082.1 GCA_937124505.1 uncultured Alphaproteobacteria bacterium | reverse complement strand
TATGTCATTCGGCATGTATCCGGGCCTGTCGCAAGGGGCGTATGAGGCGCTGTGGCATTTCGGGACGGAAGCGCAAAAGAATATTTACCTGCCGAAACTGGTGGAGGGGGTCTGGTCGGGAACCATGAACCTGACAGAACCGCATTGCGGGACGGATCTGGGGCTGATTAGAACCAAGGCCGTGAATTACGACGACTCAGACGAATCGTGGGAAATTACCGGACAGAAAATTTTTATCTCCGCCGGGGAGCATGACCTGACCGAAAATATTGTCCACCTTGTATTGGCGCGCCTGCCGGATGCGCCGGAGGGTGTGAAGGGGATTTCCCTGTTTGTCGTGCCGAAATTCCTGCCAAATGAAGACGGCAGTGTAGGGGCGCGTAATACAGGCGTGACCTGTGCCTCGATTGAGGAAAAGATGGGAATTCATGCTAACGCCACTTGCGTCATGGTCTATGAAAGCGCCAAGGGCTGGCTGGTCGGAGAGCCGCATAAGGGCCTGAAAGCCATGTTTACCATGATGAATGCTGCGCGTCTGGGCGTCGCGATGCAGGGCCTGGGCATTGGCGCGGTCGCTTATCAAAACGCGGTGGAATATGCCAAAGACCGTCTGCAAATGCGCAGTCTAACAGGTGTGAAAGCGCCGGACAAACCGGCAGACCCGATTATCGTTCACCCGGATGTGCGCCGCATGCTGCTGAAGGGCAAGGCGTTTAGCGAAGGTGCGCGGGCGCTGTCTTACTGGACGAGTATGATGCTGGACATTGCCGGAAAGCATGAAGATGAAAATGTGAAGCAGGACGCAGAAGATTTTGTCGCCCTGATGACGCCCATCTTAAAAGCCTATCTGACGGATATGGGGTTTGAAGTTGCCAGCGAATCGGTGCAGGTATATGGCGGCGCCGGATTTATCCGTGAATATGGGGTGGAGCAATATGTCCGTGATGCGCGGATTGCCATGATTTACGAAGGAACGAACGGGATTCAGGCGCTCGACCTGGTCGGGCGGAAAATGGCCAAGGGCTATGGCCGTTTGCTGCGGCAGTTTTTTCATCCGGTTTCTGAATTTATCGAAGAAAATCAGATGGATCAGGACTTGCAGGACTATATCTTCCCGCTGGCAAAAGCCTTTGCCAAGTTACAGCAATCCTCTGCCATGATCGCACAAAAGGGCCTGAAAAACCCGGATGAAGCGGGCGCGGCCTCCGTTGATTATTTGCGGCAGTTCGCGCTGGTATCTCTGGCCTATATCTGGGCAAAAATGGTCAAGGTGGCCAAAGAGAAACTGGAAAAGGGCGAGGGCGATCAGGCTTTTCTGGAGGAAAAAATCCAGACGGCGCAGTTCTTCTTTGCGCGTATGCTGCCGGAGGCGGACGCCCGGTTTAAAATGTTACTGGCCGGGGCGGAACCCTTGATGAAAATGCCGGCGGAGCGGTTTTAAGGTAAATGATTTCCTCTTCTGACTGGCCGGGGCGGGTCATGCAAACCTATGATCCGCCGCAAGGGTCATTGCATATTTTACATCAGGATAATCATCTTCTGGTGCTGGCCAAACCAAGTGGCTTGTTGAGCGTTCCCGGACGGGATGCGCATTTGAAAGACAGTCTCCAGACACGGGTTTTAAAAGAATATCCGCAGGCCTTGCTGGTGCATCGTCTGGATATGGAGACATCTGGCGTGTTCCTGATGGCGCTGACGAAAGAGGCGCAGCGTAATCTGGGGTTGCAATTTGAACGGCGTAAAACCCAAAAGACCTATATCGCTCGCGTTTGGGGTTTTCTACAAGATAAAGAGGGGGTGATTGATCTGCCTCTGCGCTGTGATTGGGAGCGCCGCCCTATACAGATGGTGTGTCATGAGCATGGCCGTCCGTCACAAACAAAGTGGCGCGTGATAGCGGAGGAAGAAGAGGGCGGGCATGCCGTGTCCCGTC
>CAKZKV010000081.1 GCA_937124505.1 uncultured Alphaproteobacteria bacterium | reverse complement strand
TGCTGTTTTGAAATCGGCCAGAACCGCCGTGGAACAGCCAGGCGGAAAAATCCATGCGATCATGCAGCCGCACCGCTTTACACGCCTGCGCGATCTGATGGAGGATTTCTGCAAGTGCTTTAATGATGCGGACACGGTTTTGATTGCCGATGTCTATGCGGCTTCCGAACAACCGATCGACAGGGTGAATAAGGAAGCGCTGGTCGAGGGGATCAAAAAATTCGGTCACAAAAATGCAGATGTTCTGACATCTTCAGAGGATCTTGCGGGCATTATCTCTGAGCGCGCTGAACCGGGCGACTTTGTTATTTTTCTTGGGGCCGGGGACGTGACTAAATGGGCCTATGCCCTGCCGGGAGAGATGGAGAAAGTACTTTCTCCTCAGACCAAGAAGCAGGCTTAATTTATGAAAGGTTGGGTCATAACGCTTACTAATTGGAAAACAAAATTAGTGGATTTAGGTAGTTGCACTAAAGTTCTTACAATCTTATCCGCTAGAAAGTCGTCTAAGAAAGTAAAAGAGCAATTATATTTCTTAGGGAATCTTATTTTTTACAATGAACAAGAAATGTTAGAGGCAGCTCATTATAATAAGCCTATTAATTCTCTACAGGTAAGGGGCAATGATGAAGATTTTTATATTAAGAAATATGATTTAATTCTAAGAGCTGAAAAGTGTAGTCAAATAAAAATCAGTAATAAGTCAGAAAGAATTACTGTAAGTTGGCATTCTCCAGAAATTAGTGTTCCTGAAATTGATCCTAACACTCATCATATACGTGGCTTCCAAAGAATTGAACCGGAATATAGGGAAGCTCCGTTGTATAAAATCAATGTTGAAAATATATATTATAGCCATTCAAATTAAAAATCAGGGGGCTGTCTCAATAACTTCAAATTCAGCTATAAACCGTCATGACATTTAAAGAATATATATAATCGTTCCAAATAACTATTAGACGCGTCATTACACGGCTCTGTCCGTGTAATCCATGGATTGCCCGAACAAGTCGGGCAATGACGGTTTTTAAAAGTGTCCAATTTTTAAGTGGAATGACTATAAAAATTAACGCAAAAGATTATAAGATCCGATGCTCTCCTCATGAAAACCGTTCTGCGTTATGTGGAAGGTTCTACCGGGATGGGGACGCCAGTTACTTCAGCTGTTCGAGCATGAGCAAGAACGTTTTCTGCCGCTTGTTTGGCAGCGCCGTCCGCTGCATTTCCAAAGGCTTCCACAGAAGAAAGACCGACAGTTACATATTTCTCTCCAGTGGTGGAACTGGCTGTAATCTGGGAGTCTACACCAACGTCTCTGAGTTGTTCCATCACATCATCAGTCAAGCCTTGCATAGCATCAACCGGGGCCCTGGCGAAAGGAATGCCGCCTTTATTTACAGACTCCCATGGTAGATTATTGATAAAGGGATCTAATTTTTGAGGTGTGGATGCTTCTGGTTGGGAGATCATTTGTTTTAGTGATTTCCGTTCTTTTGCGCTCTCCAGAACGGTATCTGCCGCCTGTTTCGCACGCCCGGTTGTGATGTCACTAAAAGTTTTGATGGACTGAAGATCGTCATTCAGGCCAATCATGATTTGAGGTCTGTTGTTAGCGGCAGGTTGCACTTCGGCTGAGATACCGGCTTGCTTTAAGTCATCTATCAAACTTCTTGGTGTTACATCTGGCAGGGTATTAAGGGGATTGAGATCAAGTTGAATGACGCGAACGCCGTCTTTTCTCGCCAATTCCCAAGGCAGGGTATTGATGACGGCAGGGAGCGGTGAGGGAGGGGTTGCTTTCTGGAGGGATGCGGCCCGTTCTCCAACCTTTCGCTCCATATAAGCGACAGGTTTAAAACCAAGACTCTTTGCTGTTTCAGTGACTGCATTTTTTACAGCTTCGGCTGCCATGCCGCCTTTGTTTCCATGTCCGTCAAAAACGCCGATCATGGAGGTTTTATTTGGAGCAGTGGGTTGAACACTAATATTCGATATTGTCACAGAGATATTGTCGGATGTCATGCCCCCCTTATAGCCCACCATGGTTTTTGTGTTTTCAGTCAGGGCATTGGCTATTTGATTTGGTGTATATCCACGATTAACACCATCGCTGAAAGTTGAGAGAATTTCTTCTTCTGTCAGTTTTTCCAGTCCGTCGCTGGCCACCATTACAAATCTGTCCCGTTCAGAGAATGTACTCAGGTCCGGCGTAAAAATCTCCGGTTCACGAACGAGTCCTTCATATTGGGAGTCTCCAAAGGAAGCGCCGATTGCCATGGCACTGCTGCCATCTGATGTTATAGTTCTGATACCGTGTCTTCCCATATCCATGACAATGCCCCCATTCTCTCTGATACGGTCGGCGAGGGCTTCGGCACTGTGATCACGCGTTACTTTTTGTATTTGCCACTCATTTGTGTCTTTGTGACGTCCGACGATATAGGCGGTGCTGTCTCCAAGCTGTCCAATTGTGACATCTCCCATTGATGTTGCAATGGCCAGAGTGCCGGTTGCGCCGCCTTCCGTCATTTGATTTGTCACGGTGTGTGCGGAATTGCAGGCAATCTTGATAAGAGTCTCTGCTTCATAAGGAGTGTGGATACGATCAAGGGTTCCTGCAATTATGCGGTCCTGTTGCGGATCGTCATATTCGGAACCTTTATAGCGACCGTCATTCAGGCCGGGGTCAAGACACGCACCTATATTATTTGACATATCAATCCTCTTGAATTGTCTTTTTTATTATGATTTATTGTGCTTGTACATTACTAATTTTATGTAAATATATCAAGTTTTTCGTACATAAAAACAACAAAAAAATATTCTATCTTGAAATGGTCTTTGATGCTAAAAGTTCCGTTTGTTTGCAACAAGATACAGAAGCCCCGGCACATTTTGTGTCAGGGCTGCTTTTTTTTAAACAAGCCATGTTTAAGCGGCTTTTTTCTGTGCTTTTAATTGCGCTGTTATATCGCGCAGCGTTTCGCCTGTTTCCTGCATCTCGCAAGCCTGGGCCAGATCGCCCATGGAAACAATGCCGACGAGGCGTTTCTCACGGTTCACAACCGGCAGGCGGCGGACTTTGATCTCCGACATATTATTACAGACTTCCGCGGCGTCCTGATCGTCATAACAATAGTATGTTTTGGCGGTCATCACGTCTTTTGCGCAGCAGGATGCCGGGTCTTTGCCCTCCGCAACCGCCCGGATGCAAATATCACGGTCTGTGACCATGCCGACCAGCTTGTCATTCTCACCAGCCGGCAGGAAGCCGCAATCCAGTGTTTTCATTTTCTGTGCGCAGTCCTGCAACGTGCAGTCCGGGGAAACCCATTCGCAGGAAGGGGTCATAATGTCTGAAATCTGGGGCATAAGAATTCTCCTTATATAAATTGTGGGATAGCTATAAATAGCATATAAACTGATGTAATAAAAATATGAACGATTTCAAGAGAGATGACATCTATCTGTAATAATATTTTGCTGCCTGATGTGCGCGGCTCTGTTCGCGAAAATCAGCCTTTGGGCGCGCAGGGCTGGTTTAAATGCGGCGGGGCTGCAGAGAAGCTTTTTAAGCCTGTGGATGTTGAGGACTTGCAATTATTTTTGTCCTCCAAAGGGGATGAGGATATTCATATCTTCGGGGCGCTGTCGAATACTATTATTCGCGATGGCGGTTTGCCGGGAACGACGATCCGTCTTGGGCGGGATTTTGCGCAGATTGAAATGCTGGAGGATTACCGGATGAAAGTCGGGGCTTTGGCGCTGGATGGCAATGTAGCCAGAGCGGCAGCGGAAGCCGGCATTGCCGGGCTGGAATTTCTAAGCGGGATTCCGGGAACAATCGGCGGGGCGCTGCGCATGAATGCCGGATGTTACGGCACGGAAATCAAGGATGTCTTGCTGGAATGTGAGTGTTTAAGTCCTGATGGAGAGTTAAAAGTGTTCACGCCTGCAGAGATGCATTTAAGCTACCGGCATAATGATCTGCCGGAGGGATGGATTTTCCTGAATGCCACGTTTCGAGGGATTGCCGGAAAGCCGGAAGACATTCTCGCTCAGATCAATCATATCAAAATGCGCCGGGAAGAAAGCCAGCCGATCCGTGAGAAAACCGGCGGCTCAACCTTCGCCAACCCGTCCGGAGAAGAACTTGAAAAGGTCGGGATTGATCCGTCCATGAAGGTTTGGCAATTGATTGATCAAGTCGGCGGGCGCGGCCTCAGAGTTGGTGGCGCGCAGATGAGCGAGAAACATTGTAATTTCATGATCAATACGGGAACCGCCACGGCCAGCGATCTGGAAGATCTGGGGGAAGAAATTCGCCGCCGGGTCAAAGAAACATTTGACATAGGCCTGCGATGGGAAATAAGAAGAATGGGTATTCAAAAATAGCATAGTTTGTATCAACCATTTTGAGGAAAGGAGGCCCAAAAAATGGCAAAGGCGAAAAAGAAACACATCACCGAGGCGCCGCCATCGCCTTTATCAGAAAAGCTGCAATATGATGAAGTCTGGATATCTGACATTCATTTATTGAGTGATTATTCCGATCCACGATTACTGCTTGAATTTCTTGAAAATTCGGAGATTAAAAAACTCCGGATTATTGGTGATTTTATAGATATATGGCATTTGCAGGGGCGGGATCACGCCAAAGTGCCGGAAATGCATGCCCGCGTACTGGATAAAATCCTGCAAATGGCAGAGGATGGCACAGACGTTCTTTATGTTCCAGGGAACCATGATGAAGAGTTCCGGACGAATGGACATTTCGACACCCCCGTCAGACAAGGCGAAGAAAATCCTTACCAACATAGTGACGACTATTTAGGTGAATTTCACGGTATTACGTTGAAGCGTAAGCATATTGAAGAGTCGTCCGATGGTAAAAAAACCTTGTTTGTTCACGGCGACGGATTTGATCCTGTTCTAAGGAAATGGATTTATGAAGTGGGTGATCGTGCTTATGGCGTATTGATGAAGGCGAATGCAGCCTTAAATGGAATGGTCCCGGACTCACGTTCTCATCATTATTCTATCGCTCGGGCAATTAAAAAAGGCGTCAAAAAAGGTGTTAAAGTCAAACTGGCAAAAATTTTTGGTCAGGAAGTCGGTATTAATATTCCCGGTGTGATTCATAATTTTGAAGAAAAGGCCGCAGCGTCAGCCAGAAGATATAACGTAGACCGGATTGCCTGTGGACATATCCATGCGCCTGAGAATCGTATGATCTCTGGTATTCAGTATGTGAATACAGGGGATTTCGTTGACCATTGTTCTCTTTTTGCATTTCCTGCCGGGGGACAGGAGGGGCAAATTGTGCATTGGCCGCGCTTACGGACGGAACTGGGATTTTCCCGTCTTCCCAAAAAATCAGATCCTAAATAGTGTAGTCACGAGATACTAGCCCAAAGCGCGATGCATCTGATTTGC
>CAKZKV010000080.1 GCA_937124505.1 uncultured Alphaproteobacteria bacterium | reverse complement strand
TGCGCCGGAACTGGCGGATGACTTGCAACTGGAACGCTCGGAAACGCGTAAATTGTCCAAGGCCTCTCTGGAAACGCTGTCCATCATCGCCTATCACCAGCCGGTCACACGCGCGGAGATCGAGAATATCCGCGGCGTTGCCACAAGCAAGGGAACTCTGGACGTGCTGATGGAATGCGGCTGGATCAAACCGGGAAAACGCCGGGAAACGGTTGGCAAACCGCTCACATGGATCACAACGAATGCTTTCCTTGATCATTTCGGGCTGGAGAGTACAATGGACTTGCCGGGACTGGATGAAATGAAGTCGTCCGGGCTGCTGGATCGCCGTCCGGCAATTGACACAGTTCCCGATCTGTTTGATAAGGATGAAGATCAGGAAGATTTACAAGAAGAAGAGGTTATATAAATGGCTCCCAGTATCTGGCAGATTTTAATTATCGTGATTGCCGTTCTCCTGCTGTTCGGCGCAGGCCGCCTGCCCCGCGTTATGGGCGATCTGGCCAAAGGTATCCGCAGCTTTAAGGAGGGCCTGAAGGAAGAGGACGAGGCGAAAAAAGGAACCAAAGAAATCGACAATAAAAAAGAGGACTAGATCCTCATGTTTGATTTCTCCTTTGCCGAACTGTTTCTTGTGGCCGTCGCCGCCGTTTTTCTGGTCGGGCCGAAAGATATTCCCGGCCTGCTGAAAAGCCTTGGGCAGGGATTCCGCCGCCTGCAATACATGCGTTACGCCATGAGCGAACAGTTCGAAAAATTCATGGAAGAAAACGACCTGAATGAAATCCGTCACTACTCCGTCGATCCAATGAAAAACGTCGATGAAAAGGAGGCAGATGAAGGGGAAGAGATAGAAAATAATGATCGTCATCCCCGCGCCGGCGGGGATCCGGCAAAAGAAAATGACTGAAAAGAAGTACTATGTTTATATTCTGGCAAAAGCCAGAAATAGTACCTTTTATGCTGGACTTACATCCAATTTATATCAGAGAATATCGCAGCATAAAGAAGAAATATATAATGGCTTTACAAAAAAATACGATATTAAAAACCTTGTATATTATGAAGTACATGACGATCCTGAAAATGCAATTCGTAGAGAAAAGCGATTGAAAAAATGGAACCGTACCTGGAAAATGAGAATTATTGAAGAAATGAACCCAAATTGGAGTGATTTATTTGAAAGAATAAATCATTAAGCCGGATCCCCACCTGCGCGGGGATGACAACAGAAACAGACGATGGATCAAATGGACCACATCACGTCTCACCTGATTGAACTGCGCAAGCGGCTGATGTGGTCGTTTGTGGCGATGATCTGCGGAACGATAATCTGTTATTTTTATGCCGAGCAGATTTACGGGGTTCTGGTGCGGCCCCTGGCCGTGGCAATGGGAGACAATGCCAACCAGCGCCTGATTTACACCGGCCTGACCGAAGCGTTTTTTACCTATCTCAAAGTCTCATTTTTTGCAGGCGTGTTCCTGACCGCGCCCATCCTAATGACACAAATCTGGCTGTTTCTCGCACCCGGCCTGTATAAAAATGAAAAACGCGCCTTCCTGCCGTTTCTGATCGCCACGCCAGTTCTGTTTTTTATGGGCGGTGCAATGGTCTATTTCATGGTCATGCCGCTGGCCTGGCAATTTTTCCTGAGTTTTCAAAGTAGTGGCGAAGACACGCTTCTGCCTATCCAGTTAGAAGCAAGGGTAAGCGAATATCTCGATCTGGTCATGACCCTGATTTTTGCCTTTGGCCTGTGCTTCCAATTACCCGTCCTCTTAACTTTGCTGGGGAAAGCCGGGCTTGTCACGCCCGAATGGCTGGCCGCCAAGCGCAAATATATGATCATTGCCACCCTGATCGTCGCGGCGTTCCTGACCCCGCCAGACGTGATTTCCCAGGTGCTTCTGGCCGTGCCAGTGATCCTGCTCTATGAAATTTCCATCCTTCTGGTTAGGATGATGCAGAAAAATGATTCTCAACACTTATCAGACCCTTCTTGATGAAGAAAAACTCTCTCCCGATCCGGCACAGGCGCGGCTTGTCGGGAAGTTGCAAAATCTGTATGATGACCTGATCAGCCACCCCGCCGCGGCCAGAAGCTTCTGGTCGGTCTTCAAAAAGCCGGAAACCCTGCGCGGCCTGTATATTTATGGCGGGGTCGGCCATGGAAAATCCATGTTAATGGATTTGTTCTTCGATCACCTTTCCAGACATGTTCCAGCGCGGCGTTGTCACTTTCATGAATTCATGGTTGAAACCCACGATTACCTGCACCGGGAACGCGGAAAGAAGATGGATAACCTCCTCCCCAGATATGCAGAGACCGTGGTCAAAGACTGTCGCGTTTTGTGCTTTGACGAATTTCATGTGACAGATGTGGCAGACGCCATGATCCTCGGGCGTTTGTTCGAAGCCTTGATTCAGGAAGGTATGGTCATCGTCACCACCAGCAACCGCCATCCGGATGAACTGTACAAAGGCGGCCTGCAACGCGACCGTTTTGAGCCATTTGTTGCCTTCCTGAAACAGCATATGACCATCATCCATCTGGATAGCTGCATTGATTACCGCCAACTGGCCCCGGATGTTGATCTGAGCCGGAAATATTTCAAACCGCTGGGGGAACCGGCCCATTTATGGGCGAACAAGATCTTCCTGACGCTGATAAAAAACAACATTCCACAACCCGCCACCCTAACCGTCAAGGGGCGTGATATTCCCGTCGAGGCCGCCGCCGGGCAAACCGCGCGCTTTACCTTCGCACAGCTATGTGAACAGCCCTTGGGCGCAGAAGACTACCTGAAAATTGCAACAACCTATAAGAACATTGTTCTGGAAGGTGTGCCCAAACTGGGATATGACCGCCGCAACGAAGCCAAACGCTTCATGAACCTGATTGACGTTTTTTATGACCAGAAAATCACGCTTTACCTGACCGCAGACACAACACCTGAAAGGTTATACCGCGGCTCTCATCACGGCTTTGAATTCGAACGCACGATCAGCCGCTTGAAGGAAATAGCTGGTTAATTGTTTAAAAACAAAACCTGTTTTCAATAATCGGAACCATGCCCTCTTCGGGTTGCAGAATTCGCCCCTCAATGGCAGGCATTACATCTCCTCCCTCAAAGGCCGCATTAACCTGCTCGGAAATAGAGATACACAAACTGCCGTCATCTCTCAACTCTCTTGCACATCCCTTAACGACGCTTAACAAAAACAACAGGCGCGATTTGTTCGATGTCGCTCTGTGTCACCTGCTCCTCAAAGGTCGTTTGCGTCCCACTTTGATCGGGATGAGAATACCCCTTCAGGAAGACCCAGTCCTGATCTTCCCTAAGATATATTTTAAAAGCAGCCCCACCGGAAACGTGCTTGATAAAAACAACATCTCCCGGCTGTGGGCGTGTATTAGGAGATACATAACAAGTAAAATCTTTACGAATACCCTCATTTTGCAGAGCATTATCCCCGACCAGAACGGCAAAACATTCCGGATCAGGCCACTCCAGTTCAGTGCGGACACGATAGGCAAACGGCTCCTGCCAACCGTCCCCGGATGGCTCGCTAAACCCATACATTTTATATTTAGGTTTTGCTTCCGAAGAAATCTCCATCTGCCCTTCATCGCCGTAAATCAGCCAGCTCAGGCTGACATTCCCCGCTTTTGCCAGACGGATCAGCGCCAGACGCGTTGGGTCGCCGCCTTTCAGATAGCGCTGAATCGCCCCCAGAGACATATTTGTGGCACGCGCAAATGCACTTTGCCCGCCTGCTTTATCGACCAGAAGTTCAATACGCTTTCTGAATTGTTCATCCATGCTCAACCTCAAAAAAAACTTTAACCAATTTTATTGATTTAAGCAATTTTACCTGATATACTTTTATTAAAGTTGAAAGCAATTTTACAGGTGTTGCAAATGACATTTTCTCTCCCTTCGAACCCCGGCAAAGCAAAAAGACCGGCGAAATCGGATTTTTCTGTTCATATAGGACAAAAGCTTTATAAACTCAGAAAACAGCATCGCATGACACAACAAACCCTTGCCGGGCATTTAGGCGTTACCTATCAACAGTTACAAAAATATGAAAGCGGAGATAATCGCATTCCAGTTGAGAGCCTTGTGATATTGCAGCAGTTATTCCATGTTCCATATGATTATTTTTTTGATATCGGGGTTCGCCACCGATTTTCCAATGATTTTAAAATCCTCTGTATTCTTCAGTTCAACCTTTTCGGGTCGTTCTAATGTTGCTGCTTTTTCAACGAGTTCCCCGAATTTTAG
>CAKZKV010000079.1 GCA_937124505.1 uncultured Alphaproteobacteria bacterium | reverse complement strand
CAGCAACAGCTCCAGAATAATCGCGAGGTCGTAATCAGTTGTTCTGGTGTTCTGGTGTTGTTTCAGGTAACCTTCTTTTTCCATGTCTCATCAATGCATTGCCCGTCTTCAACAAGCTGTGGATATCGTCCACCACTCTTCACATCCGCAAAACCGGATTGCGGCGACACTTTTTCACGAGCAGGATGGCTGGGCCATCTCTCAGGTCAATTTCTGGCCGGAGATCATTGATAAAACATTCGGACGAGACGCAAGGATCGGAAATTCATCCGGCACCATTCATGCGGAAACAGCCTGTCTTTTCAAGGCCGCCTTTGAAAACGGCCACAAATGCCAGGGAGCCAGCATCGCCGTGACCGACCCCCCCTGCCCCAACTGCGTGAAAAATATGGCGGAAGCCGGAATTGACAACATCTACATTGACCATAAAGGCTTTCACAAGGACTTTGCAAAGCGCAGAATTGAATACTTCCAAACGCTATCCGTTCGTCTGGCGCAAAAAGCCGGGATCAGTATCTATGAAGTCAATCGTAAGGACGGCAGCATTGTCCCAATCACAATTGCCGATAAAGCTTATATTCCCTTTAACGAAAAGCCGGTTCAATGCTTTTCAGATTCACATCAGTTCCGATCTCCAGACACAATATCGTCCGAGATTAAGACAGCTCTGGCTTACTGCCTGAACGGAACAAAAACCGTTCAGGTTGTTGCGGTTTCACACCCGGCGCTTGGCTTTGACAGCATCAGGAATGACTATGAAATCACGCACCCGGAAACGAAATACTCTTATATTCAGGAAGCGTGCAACCGCCTGTTGATGTATGCAACGCGACATAGACTTATTATCCAATACCAGACAGTACATGTTTCAGAAACCCCGACCAGCCGCGAATTCGTCAATCTGATCGGGGCAGGCATTACAAATATCCATATCTCGGACACGGCAAAGGTCAGGGATGAATATTCCCTGCAGGCAAAAAAACTTCTGGAAGAAAACGGTATTATCAATTTTAATGAATAGAATTTTCTTTTTCATGATAGTGCGGTATAGTTATTTATGATGAAACAGTTCAAGTTCTTTTCTTTTTTCTGCATTATTTCTTGCCTTTTTGGGGCAAACCTTGCGTTTGCAACACAGCAGAAATATGAAACAGAAAACTATACCACAAGCAAGACAAAGCAATTCAATCTCCCCCCAAGGGATGAAATAGATCCGGCTTTGTTAGACGAAATGGATATAGTGTACGGAGAGTGTATTAAAAGCCCTGGTGATTCAGGACACAGGGATTGCAAGTGCTACGCGATGGCTTTTTTGCAAGAACGCATTAAGACCCCCTCAATCGACAGAGGAATGGTCATGAATGCGATAGAAAATGAATGTCTTGATCCTGAAAAAATGAAAGGTTTTTATTTTGGTCAATGTATGGAGAGTCACCTGACGAGGAGACTCCTTGCAAAAAAACCGGTGGATCCTGTCAAATTGTGCAACTGCTATGCGAACAAGGTTGTTGCAGACGTATTGAAATTGAATACATTCTATTCTACTGCTATCAAAGAAATCCGTTATAACGCTTTCAACGCTTGTAAATAAGCCCTTATGCAAGGTTATTAAGAACAAGCTTCAAGTTCATCTCAGCACGTGGCAAAATATTTTTGAGATAAAAATCACAAATCGAGATGTACTCCTCCGATGCGTCTTTCATACGAGCCATCATTTCCGCACCTTTCAAATATCCAAGACCATTCAATAGCGGCATGGAAATATAGGCGAGCTTTTCTGCATCCTGTTCTTTTTTCAACGCTTCAAAGACTTGAGAACAGATTTCTAACGTACTTTTTGTACAAGAAACATCAGAGAGTATCCCTTTGATTCCGGCATAGAACAGGTCAAGTCCCGCACCCTTGTCCCTCATAATTTTGCGAAAAACAAGGTCATTGGCCTGTATGCCGTTCGTCCCTTCATAAATCGGCAAAATGCGTGCGTCCCGGTAATGCCTGGCAACACCTGTTTCCTCAATAAAGCCCATCCCGCCATGCACCTGCATCCCG
>CAKZKV010000078.1 GCA_937124505.1 uncultured Alphaproteobacteria bacterium | reverse complement strand
CTGTACATCCTCTTTCCTGCCTTGATTAAGAACCTTCATAATCCGGCGACACTCCGGCATGAGCATCCAGTCAGCAGGACGTATTTTTTTTGAAGGTGTTATTAAATGCATAATAACTGCCACAATGCCATAAAGCGCGCGACTTGTCTTTGACTACTTCAATACACTACGAATAGCGGCCAGAAGGGTTTCCTTGTTAGCGGGTTTGCGGATCGCCTCTTTAATATTCAAATATTCCATCCGTATCTCGTGCAATCTCTCACGGGAGTAGCCAGAGACAATAATAAACGGTAATTCAGGCCGCAAGGCCGCACACTGTTCGGCAAATTCGACACCTGTCATACCCGGCATATTCTGGTCTGTGATGACCATATCAAATTGTTCTTTTGTTTCACGAAGATATTGAAGAGCTTCCATCGCAGAAGGTTTTGAAACACTCTTGATCCCCGAACGCGTCAAAAGTGTTTCCATCATGCCCAGAACTTCCGGCTGATCGTCTACCAGAAGGATTTTCACATTGGAAAAATCCTTCTTCTGATCTTGCGCGATCCCTTTTTCTTGAAGCAGGGACACATCATCAATATGATCTGCCTGTGGAAAGAATAAATCAAAAGTTGTCCCTTCCATTAAAATTGTATCGACAATCATAGCGCCTTGATGGGCAACAATTGCGCCATGCACATTGGCCATCCCCAACCCGGTTCCTTTATCCACCGCTTTTGTCGTAAAAAAGGGTTCAAAAATATGCTCCATGACGGCTTCAGCAATGCCAGTCCCTGTATCACTGACACTGATTTGAAAATAATTCTGCCCCCGTTTTAATTTTCCCATTTCAAGAATGGTCTGCCCACCATCCAGACTTTGGATATGAATCGGCGGCATCTCATCTTTTGGCAGGAAGTCATCATTCATCATGCCTTCAAACATGTCTTCGTCGGGATCAATTCGAAACAAAGAAATATGCAACTCGCCCTTTTCATTTTCCATCGCGTCAACGGCATTTACAACAATATTCATAAGGGCCTGCGAAATTTGTGATGCATCGCCATTGATATAGGCTTTCTTATCATGGTGATAAACAACATCCAGCTCAATGGACTTTGGCAGCCCGGCAGAAATCATGGAAATGGTTTCATCAATCGCCAGACGCAAGTCCACAACTGACATATGGCTTTCCTTGCGCCTTGAAAATGTCAACATCTGATCTATGAGCCCCCGGCCCTTTTGGCCCGCCATCAGGATATTGTCTGCAAACTTTTTGAGCTTTTTATCATGCTCCAGATCCTCTGATAAAAACTCGGCATATCCCATAATGGCGGCAAGGATATTGTTAAAATCATGTGCAACGCCGCCTGCCAGACGTCCGACCGCCTCCATCTTTTGCGCCTGATAAATCTGGTTTTGTAATTCTTTTCTTTGCTCTTCAGCTTGTCGCCTGCCGGAAATATCACGAGCCGTTCCAATCATGCCGGCCTCATCCGGCAATAATGTAATAGACAACTCCGCCTCTATGATCTTTCCATCTTTCCTTTCAATAGGTGATTCTCCGCGCCATTCGCCATTTTTATATAGTTCGGGATAGACATGCTTTTCGATATCATCCTGTCCCTTTGCGTTATAGAGTTCTTTCCAATCTTTGCCGATATACGTCTCTTTTTCCTCAATGGGAATACCATGCAATTCAGCCAGAGCCTTGTTCATAAACAAAAGCCTGTGATCCGGCCCGACGATGGCGATCCCGTCATTTGACGCTTCAATCGCCTGAATACGTTGATCTGCCAAATGAAACATCTCTTGCTTTTTTTCCCCGATGATTTCCAACCGATTATTTCGAAAAAATAAAAAGATAATCAGAAATAATGATGATAGGCCCAGGATAGACAAGGACACCAAAATACGATTGCGCCGCTCACCAAGAGCCTCACTGGATAAATACAATTCCGCCTGTTTTGTCTGATATTCACCAAATTTCCTTAGATTGAGTTTGATCGTTTCAATCTCCTCAATAATCACTTCAATCACTTCCTGAAGTTCAATTTGTTTTCCCTTTATAAACAGAGGAAGATGCGACATTATTTTGATGGAATTTTCCTGAATAGCATTTATCAGCCCGATCTCTTCCGGCGACCACAATTCCAGATTTTTTCCTTTTGTCACGTCATTATAATAAAGAAAGCTGTTTTGAAATTCTAAAAATGTGTCGGAAATATCTTCAATCTCAAATTCATCAGGTTGATCTTCTTCAAAATAAGCCAGGGTTTTAGCTGTAAAGTCTGAGAGAATCTCCTCCAAATGACGTTTTTGAGAGAGTTTTTGCTGATAAGTGGAAATTGTTTTTTGCTCTTCCTGCAAAATCTGAATACAGGAATAAAAGGCCGCAATATTGAAGATAACAATGACAGCCAAAGCCAGACAGGAAAAAATTCTCGACACAGAGGAGTTTGCAAAAGCCAGCATATTAAAAAATATTAAGAATTCACACTTTGTTTAAAGTCATTTTCCTGTGCAATCAGCGCTGCCTGCGTTCTGTTTTTTGCCCCCAGTTTGCGGCAGATCCCACGAACATGTAACTTGACTGTCACAACCTGTAAATCCAGTTTATTGGCAATTTCCTTGTTGGAATCGCCATTAACAAGGTAAGAAAGGACTTCTTTTTCCCGCTCACTCAGCTTTTCAAGCAACTCAGCATTTTTCTCTGCACTGGCCGTCGATCCCTGCCCATTAGATCCAGTATATTTTTTATCTTCATGATCTGCATAATAGGATGGCATCAAACTGTGTGCTTCGGAGTCAAAAGAAAAGAATTTTTCTCCCGTTGCGACCAGTTGAATCGCTTTAATAAAAGCTTTCCCAGACATGGTCTTCGGAAAATACCCGACGATCCCAAGATCTATGGCTTCCTGTATTTCCGGCAATTCAACCACACCGGACATCATAACAACTCTGAAATCAGGATAAGATTTTCGAAGTTTTTCCAGCCCCTTCAGGCCGTTCATGCCCGGCATGCGGTAATCAAGCAGAATCAAATCCGGCTTTTCTCCGGCTTCCAGATAAGAAAAAGCACCTTGAAGATCATTCGCGAGAAGCGTTTCTGCCTCGGGCTCTGCCCGTTCAATATATTGCAAAAGAGCATCCCGAAACAACGTATGGTCGTCCGCCACTAAAAGTTTCATATGAACCCCATCCCAATGGATTAATTTTTTTTATGTATTAAATTAAAATTCTATTCAAAAGTAGTATATCAAGAATAGCTTAATAACAGATTGAGACAATACAAAAATTACAACTATCGGGACACCTGTCTATCCTAAAAAATCTGATTTCCCTTTAAATTTAGCGGCGGTCATACTATAAACGCCGCATGGCTTCTAAAAAGAACAGGTCAAAATCAGGCATGCTATCCGTCAATGCGACAATTGCGGAGAATCGTCGTGCGCGCTTTGAATACCATATTGAGGAAACCTTTGAAGCCGGGCTCCAGTTGACAGGCACGGAAGTTAAATCAATGCGCCTCGGGCAGGCCAGCATTAATGAGGCCTATGCGGGAGAGAAAAACGGCGAACTCTGGCTATTTAACGCACATGTCGGGGAGTACATGCAGGCTGGAACACATTTACAACATCAACCGCGCCGCATTCGCAAACTCTTACTGAAGAAAAAGGAAATTCACAAGCTGATGGGCGGCGTTGCAAAAGAAGGTTACACCCTTGTCCCTTTAAAACTTTATTTTGATGACCGCGGACTGGTCAAATTACTGCTCGGCCTTGGAAAAGGAAAGCAATTACATGACAAACGCGAAACATCCAAAGAACGCGACTGGAACCGCCAGAAACAAAGGATCATGAAAGACCATGGATAACCACTTCCCTTTTTTTGAATATCAAGACGGTGAACTTTACGCCGAAAATATTCCTGTCAGAGAACTGGCCAAACAATACGGTACGCCGTTTTATATCTATGCGGCCTCCTCCATCCGCCGCCAGTTTACGACTTTTCAGGAAGCCTTGAACAAAGTCTGCGCCAAACCGCCCCTCATTGCCTATGCCTGCAAGGCCAATGACCGCTTGGGGATTTTAAAGCTGATGAATAATCTTGGCGCGGGTGTTGATGTCGTTTCTGTCGGTGAAATGAAGCGGGCGCTGGCCGCAAATATTCCGGCCAGCAAGATTATCTTTTCAGGGGTCGGTAAAACCGAAAGAGAACTGGAAGAAGCCATTGAGGCCGGTATTCGTCAGATCAATATTGAGTCCGAACCGGAACTCAAAAATCTGGCGATTGCCGCCGAAAAATTGCAAAAGGATATATCTGTGTCCATCCGCTTTAATCCAGACGTCGAAGCAGGAACACATGACAAGATTTCAACAGGGCGCAGCGAAGATAAATTCGGCGTGACCGCAGAGCGGATTATCCACCTCTACAAACATGCGGCAGAAACAAAATACCTTAATCCTCATGGGATCAGTATGCATATCGGCTCCCAGGTTGCCGACCCGCGCTATTTTATCCCGGCGTTTGAGCGCATTAACGACCTGGTTCATCAATTACGGGCGGAGGGGCTGAGCGTGACGGAACTCGACCTCGGCGGCGGATTAGGCATTACCTACCGTGACGAACCGGAAGCGGATATAGAAGCTTATGCAAAGCTGATTAAAGAAATGATCGAACCGCTGGGATGCCAGCTTTCATTTGAACCCGGACGTTATCTGGTCGGAAATGCAGGGATACTGGTCACAAAGGTCATCTATGTGAAAGAAACGGACGTCAAAACCCATGTCATTTGCGACGCGGCCATGAACGATTTGATCCGTCCGGCCCTGTACGAAGCTTATCACACCATACATCCTGTGATCCAGAACGGTGCGGATATAAGAACGGTTGATATCGTTGGCCCAATTTGCGAAAGCGGTGACACCCATGCCAAAGACCGCCCTCTTCCCCTTCCCGAAGAGGGGGACTATCTTGCCATCCATAGCGCAGGAGCGTATGGCGCGACCATGTCCTCCTACTACAATGCCCGCGTTCCGGCCTGTGAAGTGCTGGTGGACGGCTCAGATCATACCCTGATTAACAGGCAGGAAAGCATTGAGCAGCAGATTGCACGGGAGAAAACGCTGCTGAGTTAAACTTCGCGTATTTCCAAAACCCCATCCTCTCCGCGCAGGATGTTTCGTGCCTGACCGGAGAGGCTGTAGCGGCCCTGTAACACGGCTTCGCATATCCGTCCGTTTTGTAAGGGAATATGCAGAATAATCTGTGACGGGCCGCTGCCTTCTATCTCCAGAAATTCTTTCAGCTTCACCAACGGCGCAGATGTCTCCACCATAATATGAATTTCATCGGTGCGGCGCTCCAGTGTCTGTTCCAGTCTTTGCACGGATTGCGCCGTATAGCGTACCTGATCTTCCCGCGATTCTGCGGTCACGGAAAGCAACAACGTCTCCCCCGCTTCCAGAAATTCGCGGCTGGCGGCGAGCAGCTCCGAAAACAGGGTCACTTCATACACCCCGGTCGCATCTGAAAGTTGCAGGAAGGCATATTTATTGCCCTTTTGCGACATCTTCTCCATTTTCTTGAGCAGAACGCCCGCCATTTTTGCCCCGACCCCTGGCTGGTTTTCCAGCATCGCTTCAATATCGGCCACGGACTTGATATTCAGTTTCTCGAGTTGTTCTTTCTTGGTATCCAGCGGGTGTGCGGACAAATAAAACCCGACGGCGCGAAATTCCCGCTCCAAACGCTCCAGAGGCGTCCAGTCCCGTATCTGCGGCAGGGACGGCAAGCCCTGCGCCCCGCCGACGTCACCCCCTCCAAACAGATTGACCTGCCCGCTGGCGCGCTCCTCGGCCAGAGAACTTGCGTGACGTAAAATCGTTTCAACGGCATCATAGACCTGTGCCCGGTTGTCATTTACGCACTCAAACGCCCCGGCGGCGGCCATATGCTCCAACTGCCGTTTATTGAGAGACTTTGGATCACAGCGCGAAGCAAAATCATCCAGTGATTTAAACTCCCCGTTTTCCCGACGCTCTGCCACCAGAACCGTCATTGCCCCTTCTCCCACGCCTTTCATGGCGGCAAGGGCGTAGCGAATGGCGCCTTCTCCGGGGACAGTCTGTGAACATTCCGGTTTAAATACCACATCACTGCGATTGATATCCGGACTGAGAAGCGGAATCCCCATCTTGTCCAGATCCTGTTTAAACACGGCAAGCTTGTCCGTATTCCCCAGATCAAGCGTCATCGACGCCGCCATGAATTCCTTTGGATAGTTTGCTTTCAGATACGCCGTCCAATAGGCGATCAGCGCATAGGCCGCCGCATGCGATTTGTTAAAACCATACCCGGCAAATTTGTTAATCTGCTCAAAAATCTCCGCGGCCTTTTCTTCCGGGACGTTATTATGCTTCGCCGCCCCTTCAATGAACAAGTTACGTTGCTTGTCCATTTCCTCCTTGATCTTTTTGCCCATCGCCCGCCGCAGCATGTCGGCGCCGCCCAGTGTGTAGCCTGCCAGT
>CAKZKV010000077.1 GCA_937124505.1 uncultured Alphaproteobacteria bacterium | reverse complement strand
CCGGCATCACTCACACGACGGCGGATATAGCTTTCCATCTGGTTATAGACCGTAAATCCCTTCGGATGCCAGAAGCAGGAGCCTTGCGCTTCGGACTGAAAGTGGAACAAGTCCATCTCTTTCCCCAGCTTGCGGTGATCGCGTTTTTCCGCTTCCTCCAACTGGTGCAGATACGCATCCAATTCTTTTTGATCGCGCCAGGCCGTGCCATAAATCCGCGTCAGCATGGCGTTATTGGAGTCCCCGCGCCAGTAAGCCCCGGCCACTTTCAGGAGTTTAAACGCCGTGCCAATCTGTTTTGTACTCGGCATATGCGGCCCGCGGCATAAATCCAGCCAGTCGCCCTGTTTGTAGATGGTAATGGTCTCTGTGTCCGGCAGGTCTTCAATCAGCTCCGCCTTGTACATTTCACCTTTGTCCCTGAAAAAAGCAATCGCCTCATCCCGGTTCCAGACTTCGCGCTCAAACGGTGCGCCGCGCTCCACAATTTGACGCATTTTCTTTTCGATGGCTTCCAGATCATCAGTTGAGAATGGCTCGTTACGAGCGAAATCATAATAAAATCCGTTTTCAATCGCCGGGCCGATGGTCACCTGCGTTCCGGGAAATAACGCCTGCACGGCTTCCGCCATCACATGCGCGCAATCATGACGGATCATTTCAAGGGCCTGCTTGTCTTCACGCTTGATCAGGGCTATGCGTACGTCCTGTTCAATCGGACGGGAGAGATCCCATAGTTCGCCATTCACCTCAATGGCAATCGCGGCCTTGGCCAGAGATTTGGCAATCGACTCCGCAACCTCCAGTCCCGTTGTGCCGGCAGTGTACGTCCGCTCCGCCCCATCAGGGAGTGTAATTACGATCTGTTCTTGTGAAGCCATTGCTGCATCTGCCATTTTATTCAGTCCTTTCCAGAACCTCTATAAAAAGCGGATTCTGCGCTAAAACGCAAGGGGAAAAAGGAATGGAACAATCAAACTTATACAGGACTCAACGTTCATTCATCGCGTTATCAAGCGTTTTGCGCAGGGGTTTCAGGATATACGCCATCACGGTCTTTTCTCCGGTCAGGATGTCTACAGATGTCTGCATCCCGACTTTCAGAGGTAGTTCCTTGTCTCCCTTCGGCTTTATCTGGTTTTCGAAGGTCCGGATGCGCGCCCGGAAAAAGATATTCCCCTGCTCGTCCTGAAAGGAGTCTGGAGAGATTTCCAGCAACTCGCCCTTCAAGCCTCCGTAAATAGAAAAGTCATAGGCGGTAATCTTGACCACAGCCGGCATGCCGGGATGCAAAAAGCCGATGTCGTCGGGACGGATTTGCGCCTCCACCAGCAGCTTTTCATCCAGAGGCACAATCTGGATCACGTCTTCACCCGGCTGGACAACTCCTCCAACCGTGTTGACCTTGATGTCCTGCACAAAGCCGTCCACCGGGGAGACCATCTCTGTCCTGGTTTTGCGGTCTTCCAGAGCCGTCAGGGTTTCGCGCAGAGAGTTCAGTTCCATCGTTTTGGTCGCCAGCTCGATTTGTGCCTCAGCTTTTGCATTGTTTTCCAGCTCTTTCAATCTGGCTTCGGCTTCTTCAACCGCAGACTTTGCCCGCGGCAGGGATGTCAGCGCCGTATTCAGTTCCGTCTGGCGTTCCTTGATGCTGCGTTCCAGTTGCAAAAGCTCCATCTTCGGCGCGGAGCCTTTTTGCACCAGCGGCGCAATCATCGCCTTTTCTTCCCGCGCAATACTGAGCAAGCCGCGTGCATCGGAAATACGCATATTAATTTCTTTTATTTCCTGCCGCCGTTGGGACAATTGCTGCTCCAGAACCAGTTTCTGGCTGTCCATGCGCGTTTTATTGGCCTTGAACGCATTCATCTCTTCCTGCACACTCTGCGGTGCTTTTTCAATCAGCTCCTCGGAAAACTCCGGCGCGGCCAGCCCTTCCGCCTCGGCCTGCAAACGGGTCACACTGGCCAGAGTCCCCAGATAACGCTGCTCATTTGTCCCCAGATCGGAAGATGCCTCAATATCCCTCAAACGGATCAGGACTTGCCCTTTTTTCACCTGCTCCCCTTCGCGCACCAGAAACTCTTCCACGATTCCACCTTCCAGAGATTGCAGCGTTTTCGTCTCGCTGGAGGGGATAATCTTGCCCTGCCCACGAGTCACCTCATCCAGCTTCGCCCAGTTCGCCCAGCTCACAAACGCCGCAAAAAACAACGCCACCCCGATCAGGATGTAATGCGCACGCATCGGCAAATCGCTGTCCGTAATAAACACGCTTTCTGCCTGCGCCGCCATCCGATCCCCTCTTTGCACCATGGACGTGGCCTCCATTTGCTGCTGCACAGGAGATGCCTCGTCCGCCATCGCCGCATCCGGACGCTGCGCTTTCGCCTGAGTCGCCTTGACCTTTTTCGGGTTAATTTTCCCGATGGGTGTTTTTTGTTGTTCTTTTTTTGTCATCTGCTTACCTAATTCTCTGAAGGATTCGGTCGAAAACCAATATAATAGATTGTATTATCAGCGTCTAATTCATCTCTGT
>CAKZKV010000076.1 GCA_937124505.1 uncultured Alphaproteobacteria bacterium | reverse complement strand
TATTTTGGGGAGTTGACCTTTACGCCATGTGCCGGCCTGAACGAACTCGGATCGGACGAAGTCAACTATGAATGGGGGCAGTTATGGGGGGATCAAAAAGCCTGGTGAGACCACTATAATCTTGGCAGGGTGACTCCACGTTGCCCCATATATTTTCCCGACCGGCTGGCGTAGGAGACTTCACACGGCGCAGAGCCTTTGAAAAACAGGAATTGCGCGACGCCCTCATTTGCGTAGACCTTGGCCGGAAGCGGGGTCGTATTGGAAATTTCCAGCGTGACATGCCCCTCCCATCCCGGCTCTAATGGTGTGACGTTGACGATCAGTCCGCATCTGGCATAGGTGCTTTTGCCAAGGCAGACCACCAGCACATCTTCCGGAATACGGAAATATTCAACCGAGCGTGTCAGGGCGAAGCTGTTGGGGGGGATGACGCAAATATCCGTGCAGCGGTCAACAAAACTTGTTTCTGAAAAATCTTTCGGGTCAACAATCGCATTATCGACATTCGTAAAGATTTTGAATTCATCACTGCACCGCGCGTCATAGCCGTAAGAGGACAGGCCGTAAGAAATCATGCCGTCGCGCTTTTGCGTTTCAACGAAGGGTTCAATCATGCCCTGCGTCAAAGCGAGCTCACGTATCTGGCTATCTGCCAGAATGCCGGGGGCCATGTGTAAAGACGGGGCGTTGGCTGTCTGTTCTTTCAATGTTTCTATTCCGCTCATGAGACTGTCTTGTTTTCTTCTGTTTTGGTATTTTGACCTGACTCGCGCTCTTTCTTCTGGGCTTTTCGCTTCATCAGATTTTCCCGCAAGGCATCGGCACGTTTTAATTTTTTTTCTATGGCTTTTTCAGAGGTCATGTCACTTAAGAATATAGCCAAAGCGCGGCAAAGAAGTAAATAATAAATGTTTTTTATAGAGCGGTTATGCCATACTTATGTTTATGAGTCAGAATTATGCGGAAAACAAAATTCGTGAGGCTTTAAAGGCAGCCAAAGGCAATCCTCTCAAAGCGCGGAAGCAGATTGCCAAATGGTGTGAGCAGGATCAGCGTTTGCTAAAAGTCCTGACCGCGCCGCATATGACGGGCATTCTGGCACATGCGGTGGAGCGGGTTATCAATAAAATTGCGCGCGGTGAACCGCCGCCACCGGAAGAAAGTGCGATCCACCGCAACGACAAGGAAGATGTTGAGTTTGGTAAGGAATTGCTGAAAAACTTCGCCATGGGCAAGCCGGCTATGTTCGCGCAGGAAAGTTTTTCAGCCCCCTTGAAAAGAAAACGGGCGTCTCAATCTCATATAGACGCCATTCATATACTGGCCGGAAAGAAAAAGAATTGAGTTTTGCGGATGACATCTGACTGGTTTGCAGAGGCGGAGGAACGCCGCCGTGAGTTTTTGAGTGATGAGATAAAGGGAGATTTCTCCCTTGAGCCGATGGCGCATGATATGGCGCCGCGCTTTTATCACCGCATTCATACGGTAAACAAGACCATGATTTTATTAGAAAGCGCGCCTGATGGTCATCGGCAGGCCTTGCCGGGGCATGAACTGGGCGCGTTTATGAAGGTTGCCGCGTTTCTCCGCGGGCAGGGATTTCGTGTTCCTGAAATTTATGCCTCCAGTGAGTATCTGGGATTTATCCTGCTGGAAGATTTTGGAAATCTGACCTTTGAAACAGCTCTTGATGAGGCAACAGAAACAGACGTTCGCGAGCTATACATGCGGGCGACACAGCTTTTAATGAAGCTGAAGCGCATTGGCTCAAATAAGCTGTTTGAATTTCCAGTTTTTTGGGGTTCCCGCCTTGATAACGGCATCGGGCGCTTTACTGACTGGTTTTTGCCGTACCTGTTTGGTCGTCCTGTGACGGATGGCGAAAAAGCCGCGTTCAATGATATGTTGATTGACGCTAAAAGTGTTTTGCCGGCCATTGAGCCGGGGTTTGTGCATGGTGATTTTCATCCGTCAAATTTGATGATCCTTCAAAATGGTGAGTTGGGGTTGCTGGACTTTCAGGCGGCCATGCGGGGACCGTCGATTTATGATCTTGCGAACCTGCTGCATGATGCCCGGCGAAATGTGCCGAAGGATATTATCTGGGATTGCCAAAATCTTTATTTTGAGGATGAAGAAGGCGATCTAAGTGATTGGTATAATTTTCTTTCCCTGCATTTTCACTTGCGTGTAATCGGCCAGTTTATAAAGGTTGCTATTATGACGGGAAAGACATCTTATTTGTCTCATCTGGATCGTCTTTGGGGATATCTGGGTGAAAGCCGAATATCCGCTTTTCAGAGTTATGCAGAGCAGGCCAATATTGATTTCTCTAAGGCATTGCCGCCATTGGATATGGAGAAGATCAAAACATATATTCGTCCCGATGCGGCTTGACGATGCGGTCTGTTTCCGCTAATTATATTTCATATCCGCCAGACATGTGGCGGTTTTTTATTTTCGGAACAAAGAGGAAAAAATGGACAAAGTCCCTATGACAAGCGGAGGGCATAAAGCCCTTGAAGCGGAATTGACTGATTTGAAAAAAGTGCAGCGCCCGAACGTGATTGAGGCAATTGCGACTGCGCGGGAGCATGGCGATTTATCGGAAAATGCCGAATATCATGCGGCCCGCGAACAGCAGAGTTTTATTGAAGGGCGTATCAAGGAACTGGAAGGCGCCTTGAGCAATGCGCAGGTGATTAATGTATCAACCATGTCCGGGGATACGGTCAAATTCGGGGCGACGGTGACGATTGTCGATGAAGATACAGACGAGGAGCAAACCATCCAGATCGTCGGACAGTATGAGTCGAATGCGGATGAAGGCAAAATCTCCATAACGGCCCCATTGGCACGCGCTCTGATCGGCAAGTCTGTGGAGGACAGCGTTAGTGTTGTCACGCCCAAGGGCGAACGCACCTACGAAATCCTTGACGTTGACTGGAAAGATTAACCGTCTATCGGTACGCCGGGCAGGGCTTTGAATGTTTTAACGATAGGTGATGTCTTTACAGAGGCAACGTTTTCCGTTGTAGCCAGTTCGTTCGTCAGGAAATGCTGATAGCTGTCCCAGTCACGGGCGACCACTTTCAGCAGGAAATCAAAGTCGCCGGAGATCAGGTGACATTCACGCACCATATCAAAAGTGGCTACTTTTTCCTCAAAGCGTTTGATGTCAACGTCCTTGTTGCTTTCCATGCGTACTTGCGTGAAGACGGTTATCCCGAATCCTAGGCTGCCCGGGTTAATGTCTGCCGAATACCCTCTGATAATATTTGCATTCTCAAGGCTTCTCACGCGTCTTAGGCAAGGCGGCGCGGAAATTCCGGCGTACTCTGCAAGTTCTACGTTTGTGATTCTGCCGTTGTCCTGAAGCTTTTTGAGTATTTT
>CAKZKV010000075.1 GCA_937124505.1 uncultured Alphaproteobacteria bacterium | reverse complement strand
AAGGGGCCGATCCGTTCGCGGGACGTTGATTAGTAACGCCCCGCCAACTTCCGCCAGCGCTTTTTAATGGAATTCAGCCATTTCTCCGGGCGCGTAATGGGCCGGTAATGAACCGGGTCACGAACCGTTCTGCGCCGCCCCAGATGGCGCACGGCTCCGTTTTCCAGAACCACCATATAATAGCCGAGCGCCTTGAAATGCATGCTGATTTCATTTTCATGACCGATGGCTGCAAACGACTTTCCAATCTCTTTAAACTGTTTCAGGCGGCGCAATCCGGGATTAAATGAATATCCAAACCAGCGCGGATGCACATCCGGCGCAATCACGCGGTATGCAATACCATCCAGTTCCTTTTTCTCTCCGTTCACGGCCCAGTCATACATTTCTGAGCGATCCCGAATAGCCACCTGAACAATTTTTTCGTCGCTATCAAGAAGTTTGATCGACTCTTCGATAAATCCCGGACGGTAAAATTCCCAATCATCCTCGCAGTGAAAAATGAACTCTCCGGTGACTTCCGCATACGCCTTGTCAATCGAGGCCATTTGCCCAAGCTGCTTTTCATTCACAATAATCTGCGCGTCTGTAAATCCGGCAGCGACGACCACGTCCCGCACCTCTTCCTTACCGGAATCTTCAATCACGATAAACTGATGCAAGGGATACGCATTTTGCGCCTTGAACGCCTCCAGGGTCGGTTTCAGCAAATCAAAACGGTTGCAACTGGTGAGAACAAATGAAACTTTGCGGTTCGTCATAACGGTATTTAACCACCAAGACACGAAGACACCAAGTCCTTTCAGTGCCGCAGGCATTTTTATGATGAAACACAGAGTACACAGAGATTCACAGAGACTTTCTTTGAACTTTGAACTTGAAAAAAAGACTCTCCGTGTCCTTTGTGTCCTCTGTGGTTATTTTTTTATGCACCTACGCGCAGTTTTTAGTCTTGGTGTCTTCGTGTCTTGGTGGTTAAATTATTTATGCTTCCTGTATCCGTCTTTATCATCACCAAAAACGAAAAGAAAAACCTGCCGCGCTGTCTGGAAGAGATCAAAGGTCTGGCAGACGAAATCATCGTGCTGGATTCCGGCAGCACAGACCAGACAGAATCTATTTCAAAAAAATATGGTGCCAAATTTTCCGTCCGCACGTTTGACGGATTCGGACAACAAAAATACGCTGCCGAACAACTTTGCAAGAACGACTGGGTGTTAAATCTGGATGCCGACGAATTTGTGACGGAGAAACTGAAAACAGAAATCCGTGGCTTTCTCTCCGGTGACTTATGCCAGAAATATGACGGCGCGCGCCTGAAAACTGTTGGTGTTTACCCGCATCACACCAGTCCGCGCCCCCTGGCCGATTATCACAACTACATCCGCCTGTATAACAAAACGGTTTTGCACTTTCCACAGCACCCGACCCATGATGCTGTGATTGCTAGGGATGAAAGCCGTATTTATCAATTTTCCGGTATCGCCCTGCATTATGCGTTTGAGAGTCTTGACGCGCTGGAGCAAAAGGCCAGATCCCGGACAAAGTTTTATTTCGAGCATGAAAAACGCGGAAAGTTTCTCAAGAACCTGATCCGCCTGCCCTTTGAATATCTCTGGAGCTTCTTCAAATGTTACATCCTCCGCCGTCAATTTACAGGTGGACGCTACGGCCTGAAAAATGCGATGATTTACGCGAAATACAGACACCTGCGCATTGCCCAGCGTGTCTTTAACCGCTGTTTTATCAAGGAGTAGACTTATGGTCTTTCACAAAAATCTGATGATATTTATATGCCTGTCCCTTCTCTGCCTTCCTGCTCTGGCCCAAGAACAGAAGCAGGACACAGGCAAGGACATCCAGATCAATAAAAACGTCCGCGCCATCATTACAGACGGGATTACGGTGGTCACCCTGCCGGGGCAGAACACAAACGGCGAGGATCTGAAATGCGCGGTGTACGAAGCCTTTGGCGGGGCCGGCGGCGCGGGAGGCATCTCCTGTAACTGGACTCCGGCTTATCTGGAAAAGAGGAAGAAGTAAGAAAATTAACTTAATACACATCCGGGGCTTTGCCACCGTGTTCAGGATAGGTATGCTTTTCAATGAAGATATCTGTTTCTTCCATCTCTTTCTCTTCTTCTTTAAGCCTTTTTTCTTGTAGTTGTTTTTTCTCGCTTTCTATTTCTGCGGCGGTTTGATCTACTTCTTGCTTAAGAAGATGATTTTCATGTTCCAGATACAAATTTTTGACGGATGGATCATCAATCAGAAATTTGCCTGCCAGAATAATCAGTAAGCATAAAAACAAAATAGATATGATAGCGTAGAGCCGTCTTGATTTCTTCATATTGGTGGTTCCTTTGTCATGCGGAGGAGTATTCCTTGTCTAACTATAAAAATAGTATCATTTTGCGAGGAGGGAAGCGTGCTATTTCTGAATAGCGCTGGTTTTTAAAACCGCTCTCTTGTAGACTTTTAATCATGAATGAAGAAGAAATCATTGATATCGCCCGTCGCGCCATTCTGGTCACGATTGAGGTTAGTGCGCCGGTGATGCTGGTCGGTCTGGTGGTTGGGGTAACGATTGCGTTGTTACAAGCCCTGACGCAGGTGCAGGAAATTAC
>CAKZKV010000074.1 GCA_937124505.1 uncultured Alphaproteobacteria bacterium | reverse complement strand
TATTCCGCCGACCCGATGAAGGATCCAAGTGCCGAACGCTACGACGAGATCAGTTATATGGACGTCCTGACAAAGAATTTACGAGTGATGGACAGCACGGCAACGTCACTGGCCATGGAAAATAATATTCCGATTATCGTCTTCTCTATCCGCGAGCCCGGCAATATCGCCAAAGTTCTGAAAGGGGAGGGGACATGTACGGTGGTGAGTAAGTGAGTGATTTTATTTTGAACCACCAAGATGCCAAGGCACCAGGAGATAAAAAACGTACGGAGTGCAAAAAAATATAAACACACAAGAGCAGGCAGCAAATGATAGAGATATTTAAAAAGTACAAAGAAAACTCTGCCGTCTCTGTTTGTTATAATAAAATGCCTGCGGCGGCGCGAAAGAGACTTGGTGTCTTTATGCCTTGGTGGTAAGGAATAAATATTAGAATAAAGGAATGACATAATGAGCGATTTTAGTATGAAAGATTTAAGAGAGCGGATGGAGAAATCCCTTGAGAGCCTGCACAGTGATTTTTCAGGTCTGCGGACGGGACGGGCCTCTGTGAATATGTTAGACCCGGTTGTCGTGGACGTTTACGGCTCCAAAATGCCGCTGAATCAGGTTGCGTCTGTATCCACGCCGGAAGCGCGTCTGATTTCCGTGTCCGTCTGGGATGCGAACAATACAAAAGCTGTGGAAAAAGCGATTGCCAATGCAGGGTTAGGCTTGAACCCGCAACCGGAAGGCAGTTTGATCCGTGTGCCGGTTCCCGAACTCAACGAGGAGCGCCGCAAGGAACTGACAAAAGTGGCCGGACAATATGCCGAGAATGCCCGCATTGCCATCCGTAATATTCGCCGCGATGGTATGGATGCGCTGAAGGCCAGGGAGAAAGCCAAAGAAATTTCAGAAGATGATCATAAACGCCTGTCTGATGATGTTCAGAAATTGACAGATGAAATGGTTAAGCAAATTGACGAAGCACTGTCTCATAAAGAAAAGGACATTATGACGGTGTAGTCTGGATGACTGGATTATCAGATGATTGGATGATCGGAATTTGGAGACGAAAATTCATCTTGTAAAGCAATTCACTGACCTTGAAGTCTGGAAAAAAGCGTTTGAGATTTCTTTGGAAGTGCATAGGCAAAGTCTTAATTTTCCCAAAATAGAGCAATATGCCATGGGAGATCAAATAAGACGGGCGAGTAAATCTATCTGTGCCAATATCGCAGAGGGGTTTGTGAAACAAAAAAAATCCAAAGCTGAATTTAAAAGATTCTTGCAAATGGCTCTTGGGTCATCTAATGAAATGCTGGTTTGGATTTTATATTGCAAAGAACTGAGTTATGTTTCAGAAGAAGACGCACGTAGGTGGTACAATGAATATTTGTCAATCTGTAAAATGTTAAATACTTTGCACGGAAATTCTAAATAATGACCTCTTCCAATCATTCAGATATCCAATCATCAAATTATCCAGCGCATGTCGCCATCATCATGGACGGCAATGGCCGCTGGGCACAGTCCCGTGGTTTGCCGCGTTTTGAAGGACACCGCCGGGGTGCGGATGCCGTACGCCGCACGACAAAAGCAGCCGCAGAACTGGGGATCGGATATCTGACCCTGTTCGGGTTTTCGTCTGAAAACTGGAGCCGTCCGAAAGACGAGATTTTTGAATTAATGAAACTGCTGCGTTATTATTTGCGCTCCGAAACAGCAGAACTTCACAAAAATAACATCCGTATCAAGGTTATTGGGGAGCGGCAGGCTTTTAGCCCTGATATTGTTGAACTGATTGAAAATGCCGAAAAACTGACGAAAAATAATTCAGGCCTTACTTTAATAGTTGCTCTTAACTATGGGGGACGTAGGGATATTTTGCGTGCCGCTAAAAAAATATGTGATAGTGGATTGGATCTTGACGATGAAGCGTTTGAGTTGGCGTTTGAGCAATCTTTAATGACAAAAGGGATTCCCGATCCTGACCTGCTCATTCGGACAAGTGGAGAGCAGCGGATTAGTAATTTCTTGCTATGGCAATGTGCGTACACGGAATTCTACTATACAGATACATTCTGGCCAGACTTTAACAAAGATGACTTGCTTGAAGCACTTGAATCCTATACGAAAAGAGATCGGCGCTATGGAAGCGTCACAACTCTCAAGTCGTAAAGGATGAAGTTGACGAAGTTTCAAACCCGTTTCGTCTCTGCTGTTGTTATGTTCCCGCCGGTCGTTTGTCTTGTGTATCTCGGCGGATATTCCTTTGCTGCGCTTCTGGCAGTGACATTTGTGATTTCGGTTTATGAATGGGTGCGCATGGCCCTGCGGACAAGGCATGCCTATGTTCTTTGTGCGCTGGGGCTTTTATATCTGGCCGGGTCTTATTATCTGTTTTATCTATTGCGGGAAATGCAGCATATTGGGCTGACGATGACCGTGCTGGCTTTTTTCTCTGTTTGGGCCTCGGACAGCTTTGCTTACATATTCGGAAAAATATTAAAAGGGCCGAAATTATTGCCAAAGGTCAGCCCGAATAAAACCATTGCAGGATTGATGGGAGCCGTGTTCGGCCCGGTGTTGATATTATCGGTGGGGAAGGGGCTTCTGGATTATTTTGAAATTCATGAGCCTGATATGAGTTATATGTTCATTATTTCTCTGGGGTGTGTGATCGGTGTGATCGCCCAGGCTGGGGATCTTCTGATCTCGGCATTCAAGCGTGCGGCAAACGTCAAGGATTCCGGGAATATTATCCCCGGCCATGGTGGGTTACTTGATCGGATTGATGCACTTCTGCTGGCGGCCCCCGCATTTTATCTGGCAACCATAACTTTTCTGGTGACGTAACGTGAGGAAAAAAACGCTTAATATTCTGGGGGTGACGGGATCTGTCGGCAGGAGCGCTGTGGACGTGATCGTGGCACACCCTGATCGCTTTGCCGTAAACTTGATATCCGCTCATAAAAAAGCATTAGAACTATCTGATTTAAAATTAAAAACGAGCGCCAAACATTCTGTTTTGACAGAAGGCGGAACAGATGAATTACTGGAAAAACTGCAAGACCACGTGGATGTCACATTGGCGGCCATTGTCGGGATGGCGGGCCTGGAACCGTTGATGGCCGCTATTCCGTATTCCAAATCCATTGCCATTGCCAATAAGGAGCCATTGGTTGCGGCGGGTGATCTGGTGCTGGCGGCATGTAAAAAGCACGGCACGAAAATCCTGCCGATCGATAGTGAGCACAATGCGGTTTTTCAGGTGTTTGAAGAGAGCCAGAGGGACCAGATTGAGAGGATTATTCTGACGGCTTCCGGCGGGCCATTCAGAGCGCTCTCACGGGCAGAGATGACAAATATTACGCCAGAACAGGCGGTGAAGCACCCGAACTGGTCGATGGGGGCGAAGATATCCGTCGATAGCGCAACAATGATGAACAAGGCGCTGGAGATTATAGAGGCGCATTACCTGTTTGACATGCCGGCGGAGAAAATTGACGTTCTGGTACATCCGCAATCCGTTATTCACTCGATGGTGGAATATAGTGACGGTTCCGTGCTGGCGCAACTGGGCGCACCGGACATGAAAACGCCGATCACCTATGCTCTGGGCTGGCCGGAGCGCCTGTCTTCCCCCGGTGAAAAACTGGATTTCAGGAAAATGTCGGAACTTCATTTTGAGGAGCCGGATGCGGAGCGTTTTCCGGCCATCCGTCTGGGGTATGACTGTTTGCGGGAAGGGCAGGGCGCATGTCTGACGTTTAACGCTGCCAATGAAGTGGCGGTTGACGCATTTTTGAATCGCCGGATCGGTTTTCTGGAAATCGTGGAGACGGTCGAGAGTGTTTTGAATGATGTGCCACGTCAGGAAGTGTCTACGCTTGAGGGCATTATTTCATATGATGAAGACGTGCGGCGCTTTACGCTGGAGAAAATCAAGTCCGGAAAAGTTTCTCACAAGGTCGCCTGATTTAAAAAATACGATTTTAATTTGGCCTAAAGCTGCTCCTTTACGATATAAATGTTATGTACTATAAGAATAAACCGATAAGAATTTAAGGATACTCATGGCGACAGTTTCGGATTTCATGCAATTGCTGGCACAAAACGTTTGGCTTTACGGCGGGGCGTTTTTGCTCGTTCTCTCAATCTTGGTGTTCGTGCATGAATGGGGGCACTATATCATCGCCAAATGGTGCGGCGTAAAGGTGGACAGCTTCTCCATAGGATTCGGCCCGGAATTATTCGGCGTGACGGATAATTCCGGCACGCGCTGGAAATTCTCCCTGATCCCGCTTGGCGGGTACGTGAAGATGTTTGGTGATGAAGACCCGGCCAGCGCCGAGCATACCGAGGAAGTCAAGGACGGGGAAGAACCACCGCGCCCGATGACGGAAGAGGAAAAAAGTCAGGCTTTCTTTGCAAAGTCTGTCAGACAACGTTCTGCCATCGTTTTTGCCGGGCCGGCGATTAACTTTATTTTTGCCATTATTTTGTTTACCGGGCTTTATACCTTCTACGGCAAGCCTGTGACGCCGCCAATTGCCGGGGCCGTATTGCAAGGTTCCGCCGCGGAAGCAGCGGGATTTCAACCGCATGATCTGGTGCTGTCGATTAACGGTGCGCCGATTGACTCTTTTGAAGAAATTCGCCGCGCGGTGATGATCGGTCTTGATGCACCGTTGAATTTTGTGGTGGTGCGTGACGGGCAGGAAGTCTCATTTACGGCAACGCCTGAGAAACTGGAAGAGCGCGACCGCTTCGGGTTTGCTCAATCCCGCGGGTTGCTTGGCATTTTAGGACCTGCCGAAGGGCTGCATCTTTCTGCCGTCGAGAGCGTGAATGGTCAAAAGGTTGATGATATTGATGCCGCCCGGGCGGAAATTACCAGCCATCTTGGTGAAAAGATGACTTTGGGGCTGCGCCGGAGTGAGGAGGACATCAATAACTATATCATACGGCCTCTGGCGGATATGAATCAGGGGTTATTGAATGAGAAGAATGCGGATTACAACCACGTTGTGATTATGAATGA
>CAKZKV010000073.1 GCA_937124505.1 uncultured Alphaproteobacteria bacterium | reverse complement strand
GCAGAACTTTTCAAGCCCCCTTCCTTGACAGCAGCAACGCCAACGGCGGCGGCACCGCCTGCGATCATGCCAGCACAACCGGAAAGAGTGAGAGAACCGGCAACCAGACAGGATAAAATAAGAACACGACTCATCATTTACGCAGCATACCACGCATTTTTATGATGACGAACCCCAAAAATCGACACCACGGTCAGGATATCAAAACGCACATCATTGTCCTGATAATGGGGATGATGGGCGCGAAAAAACTCCGCTGCCGCCGTAATCCGTTTTTGCGACCGTGGATCAACCGCTTCCAGCGCCTCGTCCTGTGTTGGCCGGTATTTGACTTCCACACAAACAAGGGCGTTGCCTTTTCTGGCCAGAAGATCAATTTCGCCGAACGGGGTTTTATAACGGCGCTCCAGAATGGCATACCCCTTCAGGCGCAGCAAACATTCCGCATATTTCTCGGCCCACACGCCCTTATAATAGGAATTTTTTCTTTTCATTTGTCCTTTAATTTCAGCGCCAGATTATACACGTCTTTTTTTGTCCAGCCACTTTTCCGGGCAATCTCCTCAGATAAAACCTTGATAGGAATATTGTCTTTAAGCGCTGATGTAATGGCTTTTTCCATCTCCTCTTCGGGCAAGGCCACCTCTTCCGCCGCCTCAATCAGCAAAACAAATTCTCCCTTGATGTCTGCTTTGGCCTGCAGTTGCTCCATCACCTCCGTTACAGATCCCCGCAGAACTTCTTCAAATGCTTTGGTCAGCTCCCTCGCCACCACCACCCGACGGTTTCCATAAACGTCCGTGACATCCTGTAAACTCTTGAGGATTCTTTGCTTTGCCTCATAGAAAATCAACGTTACAGGACACTTTTCCCATTGCTGCAACAAACTTTTCCGTGCACCTTGTTTATGGGGAAGGAATCCTAAAAACGTAAAGCTATCCCCGGGAAGAGCCGATAGCTGCAGAGCTGTTAAAACCGCATTGGCGCCGGGAATGCTCGTCACGGGAATATTCTCACGAACGATATCCTGCACCAGTTTATATCCCGGATCAGAAACCAGGGGCATTCCGGCATCACTGACAAGCGCAATGGACAGCCCCTCTCCCCGAATCTGGTTTACGATTTTTTTCCTAACGGCTTCAGAGCTGTGATCGTGATAGGCAGAAGTTCTCGTTTTGATATCATAAGCCTGCAGCAATTTCCGGGTCTGGCGGGTATCTTCACAATATATTATATCAACACCGTGCAATGTCTCCAGCGCACGAATGGAAATATCGCCCAGATTGCCAATCGGCGTGGCGACGAGATAAAGCCCCGGAGCGTATTGAATCTGTTTGATATCAATCTTCATACTTTTACTCGTATCATATCTGTGCTATGCGAAGAACCATAGAAAAATTTTGGGATTTGACCATGATGCAACGTTTTCCTCTGACCGTTTTACTGACTTGCCTCCTCTTTATCACCTCCTGCGCCTCAACTGGGCCGGGTGCGCCTGTTCAGCAAGGGGGCAACATGACGTCCGGCCCGCAAGGCCTTGCCACACCCGGCGCTTATGCCGAAAACGGAGAAGCCGGCGCAGGACCTTTTGCCGATGGCGGGATCGGGTATCAGGACCAAAATATGTCCCGGACCCCACCTGTGAAAGTGGCTATTCTCCTCCCCCTCTCAGGCCCTTCAGAGGCAATCGGCCAATCGTTGCTCAAAGCTTCACAGCTGGCACTATTTGATCTCGGCGCTGAAACCTTCCAGCTTTTGCCGAAGGACACGCAAGGCACAGAAGCCGGTGCTGCCATGGCCGCCCGTGAAGCCATTGGCGAGGGCGCTCAACTGATTTTAGGCCCGCTTTTCTCCGGCTCCGTCAAATCCGTCAAACCAATTGCCCGTCAGGCCAATCTGAATGTTATTGGTTTTTCAACCGACTGGTCACAGGCCGGGGGCAACGTTTACCTGATGGGCTTTATGCCCTTCATTCAGGTCACGCGCATGACTGATTATGCTGCGTCCCAAGGATATAAACGCATTGCGCTGATCACCAAAACCGATGCTTACGGCAGCGCGGTGGAACGTACATTTATGAATGCCGCTAGCCAAAACGGCGTACAAATCAGTAAAATTATCCGCCTTGGTGCAATGGGGCTGTCACCAACTGATTTGCAAAATATCAGAACAAGCGCGCCGGATGCCGTTTTTATTGCTCTGGCTGGGCGTGAGGCATCGGATGCCTCACAAAAACTGACACAGGCAGGCATGGGCTCCCTGGCTATCAAGCACCTTGGAACAGGACTATGGGACGATATGGAACTGGCACGTGATCCGTATATGGACGGAAGCTGGTTTGCCGCACCCGCCCCGATACAACGCCGCGCCTTTGAAACAAATTATGAAGACCTCTACGGTATGCAACCACCCAGACTGGCAACACTGGCCTATGACGCCACGGCACTGGCCGCCGTTTTGGGGAAAATGGGCAAAACAGGCACAAACGGCATTTATTCTCCGGCTTACGATGCTACTCATTTGCGGAATCCCAACGGATTTGCGGGAATTGACGGTGTTTTCCGCTTTAACCGAAACGGGTTGATTGAACGTCAATTGGCGGTTCTGGAGTTCCAAAACGGTACGATTGTTGAAATTGAGCCGGCGGCCATGAGATTTTAAGTGTCTTTAAATATTGAAAATTTTCAGCAACCGATTAAGAATAAGCTATGACAATACACCATCCCCTTGCCAGTTATGTTGAGAATGTTCCGGACTTTCCAAAGCCGGGAATATTGTTCCGCGATATTTCGCCGCTGCTTTCCACAAAATTCCCGGAAACGGTTGAGGCCCTCGCCCAGCTTTTTACCGAAGATGAATTAACCCATATTGACGGGTTTGCCGGCGTTGATTCCCGCGGGTTTATCTTCGCCTCTGCGCTGGCGACCCGCCTGAACAAACAATTTATTATGCCGCGCAAGGGCGGAAAACTTCCCCCGCCTTATAAAGAGGCCTCCTACGATCTCGAATACGGCACGGCGACCCTGCAAATGAAACCCGGCTCCGGCAACATTATAATTATTGACGATGTGCTGGCCACAGGCGGAACGCTCAATGCTGCAATCCAGCTTTGTCAGGATGCAGGCTATAGCGTGAAGGGTTTTGCGGTTCTGATCAATCTGGCTTTTCTCAATAATTTTGAATGGAACGGCCTGCGTCCGCGTGCTGTAATTACGTATGATTCATAGTCTCACAATCATCCTGACAGTTTGCTTGCGCAAATGTCAGGATGCATATAACAAGGAAGAATGAAAAAATCTCTCCTGACCTTTGCACTGGAACAAGAAGCACAAGGACACTTTTCTGATTATAACTGCCTTTTTACCGGCGTTGGGAAAATCAATGCCGCTTTCAGCCTCCTGCACTACCTCAGCGAAAATGCCCGTCCGTCCTGCATCGTCAATCTCGGCACAGCCGGCAGCGCCACCTTCAACGCCGGGCAGACCGTGCATTGCACACGATTTATTCAACGCGATATGGATGTCACGCCCCTGGGATTTGCGAAATATCAGACGCCTTTTTCAGAAATTCCAACCATTCTGGAAGTCTTCGGCCCCGAAACAAATTTGCCAAAGGCCTGCTGTGGCACGGGCGATCACTTTGATATTGCGCATACGGGGGATGATTATGATGTGGTGGATATGGAAGGCTACGCCCTCGCCCATATCTGTCATAAAAAACAAATCCCGTTTCTAAGCCTGAAATACATTTCCGATGGTGCAGACGGACAGGCGCACGAGCATTGGGAGCAGGCACTGGAAGATGGAGCCAAAGCGTTAAAAGCTGCTTTAAAGAATATTCTAACCGAGGCATCCTGAAGCAACCCACGGAAGCATTCAGAATCCAGAGCCGTTAAGAAGAATTTGAAATTCTGGCCCCTGGATCCCGAAACAAGTTCGGGATGCCATATAAATGTGATAAAGAAAATCCATGACCAAATCCGCCCTTATCTCCCTGATCGGCCCGCCCAATGCGGGGAAATCAACATTGCTGAATACGATTTTAGGAGAGAAAGTCTCCATCGTTTCCTCCAAAGTCCAAACCACCCGCACGCGCATCCGCGGTATTTTGACGAAGGATGAGACACAACTGGTTTTTACCGACACGCCCGGCCTGTTCCAGCCGAAGAAAAAACTGGAAAAAGCCATTGTACAGGCGGCGATTGACGGGATGGGCGATGCGGATGCGTTTTGCATTCTCCTCGACAGTTCCTTTCGCACTCTGAGCGACTGGGAAAATATCAAAAGTTTTCTGCCAGAAAAAACCAGCCATCCGGTTTATCTGGTTCTCAACAAGATCGACAAAATTGATACCAAAGAATTATTGGCACTCAGCCAAAAACTGAATGAGGATTTTCCCTTCACCGCTACATTTATGATCAGCGCGGAAAAAGGCAGCGGCGTAGATGATCTGGTGGCAGCCCTGATCAAAGAAGCGCCTGCCGGGCCGTGGCTATATCCGGAAGACCAGCTCAGCGATCTGCCGAACCGTTTGCTCGCCGCCGAGATTACGCGCGAACACCTGTTTCATAATCTGCATCAGGAACTTCCCTATAATTTGACCGTCGAGACAGAGAACTGGGAAAATTTCGACAATGGTGACGTGAAACTTTCGCAGGTGATCTATGTGACCCGTTCCGGGCATAAAGGCATTATTTTAGGGAAAGGCGGCGAAACCCTGAAACGCATCAGCACGGCAGCCCGCAAAGAACTTGAAGCCTTATTAGATCGCCGTGTCCATTTAAAAATCTTTGTGAAAGTCCGGGAAAAATGGATGGACGACCCGGAACGTTTTTCAATATGGGGACTACAGACAGAATAATCCCAAGTTTTACTTCAAAAAATACGAATCAAGCGAATCATCTCCTTTGGAAAACGAAAAAATGTGGATAAAGCGTTCTTTTTTTGCTCTGACTCTCGACGAGTGATTCGTCTGCCTGCTACAGTCTATTTATACGTACTGGAAATCATCTTTTTGAATCAGTTGCTTAGCCGCATCTTTCAAAATATAGACATATGGGGAAAATTTAATGAGCTGGACCGAAGAACGCGTGACTCTTCTCAAAAAACTGTGGGGCGAAGGAAAAACTGCCTCCGAGATTGCCAAAATCATTGGTGACGTCACAAGGAATGCTGTTATAGGTAAAGCGCACCGCCTGAAATTATCAGGGCGGAGCTCGCCAATCCAACAAAGCAACACGACAAAAAAGACCGCTGCCAAGGTGCAGCAGGAAGCCTGCAACACGAATACGGAACCTGCAAAACGCGGACGTCCGAAAAAGCAGTTGGTTGAGCCTTCTGCGGATATTCCTGTCAAACGCATCAAGCTGGCCAACCTGAAAGACCGGCAATGCCGCTGGCCGCTGGGTGATCCGCGTGACGACGATTTTGCGTTTTGCGGTTGCGCTGCCATGCCAGGCATCCCTTACTGTGCCGAACACGCTCAGGTTGCTTATCAGATGGCAACCCGCAAGAAACTCATGGCGCTCGAAAATATCGATGATACACCCAAAAAGAGCAAGGATGAAGAACTCCTTGATAAATTAAGAAGCGCTGGTTAACCAGCGCTTTTTTTGTGATCTTTCTGAAAATGCTTTTTAATTGATTGAAGCGGCCTGTCATTCTATTATGGCAGAGTAAAAGGTCGTGTTAAATTTACCTGGGTAAAGAGCATGGAAACCATTAAATTCGAGCTGCTGGGAAAAACACCTGTAGAAGCTTTGTCAAAAGCTTTTAAAGACGGATTTATGCTGGCCCACGAATCTGCAGAAACCCACTTCATTGTTGAATACCTCCTGAAAGAACCCAGAAGATGGAAAGCAATCCTGCAAATTATATATGAGCCGGGCACCGCCTACAGGGACGGCCATACGCACCTGTTCATTCGCAAAGAGCATGAATACGCCTATAGGCCCCAGCGCAAAGACTTTCAGTTTGATTACGTGCATGTGCTGGAAGATGGCTCGTTCTGGGAGACGATCTTACAGCTTCACCCTGATCTCGCACTTTATGAAGCCGCTCATGACTCAAGACAGAGTGGGGACTCTGATGGTTCCGGGGATTTTGTTCTGCCAACACTTGTTCAAAAGCCGATGCAGGCCTTTATCGGAAAATTCGGACCCGGGCCGGGGTTTTAGTTTCATTGACTCAGCGGCGCGAATTCGCCATCATCAGGCCATGGCTACTTTGAAAGAAAATATCCTTGCCTGTGACAAAAACGTGCCGCGCTATACCAGCTATCCAACAGCTCTGCATTTTAAGGTCATTGAGCAAGACAGCGATGCCGGGCATTATCTGGAACAAATTCCCGAACACGAAGAATTGTCCCTGTATATTCACCTCCCGTTTTGTCCTAAACTTTGCTGGTATTGCGGATGCCACACCAAAATTACGCAGCAATATGAGCCCGTCCAGAATTACCTACACTTGCTGAACAAAGAGATTGACCTCCTGACACAGAAACTGTCACCGGGCCATAAAATCTCCCACATTCATTTTGGCGGCGGATCGCCCGGCATGATGAAAGCCGCAGATTTTGATGCCTTAATGTCTCATCTGAAACAGAGATTTGAGATGACACCTTCAGCAGAAATCGCCATTGAGATCGACCCCCGTAATGTGACGGAAGCACGCGTTTCGGCTTACGCGAAACATGGCGTCAGCCGCATCAGTCTGGGTATTCAGGACTTTGATGAAAAGGTTCTGGCCAGCGTCAACCGCGAGCAGCCTTTTGATCTGAGTTATGACGCCCTGAAACTCTTCCGCGCCTACGGCATTCATCATTTTAATTTCGATCTGATGTATGGCCTGCCCCACCAGAGTGTTGAAAGTATGTCCAAAGCCATCATGGGTGCGCTGATGCTGGGGCCGGATCGCATCGCCTTTTTCGGCTATGCACATGTTCCCTGGATGAAAAAGCACATGCGCCTGATCAATGAAGACGCATTGCCTGATAACAGCCTGCGCTATGACCTGTTTGAGGCCGGTGCAAAGCTTCTGGAGACGAACGGCTTTCAGCCGATCGGCATCGACCATTTTGCACGCGCAGATGATGAAATGATCACGGCCTTGAAAACCGGAACATTGCGGCGAAATTTTCAGGGCTATACGACCGATCAGGCCAAAACCCTGATCGGCATTGGTTTGTCGTCGATCAGTAAATATGAGGGGGGCTTTACCCAAAATTCACCTGATATGCCGGCCTATGAGCAAGCGGTCACGGAAGGGCGGCTCCCGGTCAAAAAAATATATAACATGAAGGCAGACGATTACATTCGTGCCGACATCATTGAACGCCTGATGTGTGATTTTAAAGTTGATCTGTCTGTCATTTCTCAAAAATTCGGGCTGGATATCGCTCAATTCAAGCCGGAATTGAGCGAACTGCGTCAATATGAAGATCTTGGCTTTGTAAAGGTGATCAACAATTCTGTGATTCAAATCAATAAAAAGGCGCGGCCTGCGGCGCGTCTGGTCTGTTCTGTCTTTGATGCATATTTTCAGGAGTCACAGAATATCCAGCGCCACGCCAGAGCGGTCTGATGCCATTTTGCTTTCAAAGCGTGAGCAGGAGGCATCCGAGGCGAGCCGCACGGAGCGTACATTACATAAGGTACGTGAGTATGGCGAGACCGACGGATAACGAACTCACGCGAAGAATGCGAACTGGTATGATAAAAAAACCCGGCATCATCAAAGATACCGGGCTTTCTAAAGTTCCTAATGATAGTTAAAAACGGTAGGAAACCCCAACGCCGACAACCCATGGGTCAATATCAACATCATAAGCGTGCAGTGATCCCGGATTAACAGAAACATCCGCATCGATATCAATGTATTTCACGTCAGCATTAAAGCCCCAGTTATCACTGAGCCAGTAATCAAACCCGGCCTGTACGGCATATCCAAAACCACCGTCAACCTTGAGGTCGGTAAATGCACCGGCATCGTCTTCACTGTAGAAAACTGTGTAGTTAATACCTGCGCCAACATAAGGACTAAAGGTTGCGTCCGGCATGAAGTGATATTGCAGTGTCAGCGTTGGTGGCAGAACCCAGGTATCTCCGAGTGTATTGGTGCCAGCCTTGACTGTGTGCTCAGATGTGGCAGCGATCAGTTCCAGTGCCACATTATTGGTCAGGAAGTATGTGATGTCCAGTTCCGGTACAAAGTAATTGTCAACATCTGTGCCAAGAGCTGTGCCGTTTACAACACCATCACCATTGCCAAAGACGCCGATAATCCGGCCTCTGAGCATAAAGCGTTCTTTATCCAAAAGACCAGCGCCCTCTTGAGCGAAGGCGGCTGTGCTGATCCCGGATAACGCGACACCAGTCAGAAGTGCTAGTTTTAACATTGATTTCATTATGTTTTCCCCTTTATTAGAATAATTCAATATGCAGTATAGCAAGAAAAAAAACGGTTGAAAATTGACATGTGTCAAGTTTCAGAATCTTTTTCATCATCATCTAATAAAATCCGCCGTGCCGCGCCGTCCAGGTCATCATACTGATTCGATTTAATGCTCCAGATGAAGGCCCCCAGACCGATCAGGCCAAGGCTCAACGCAATGGGAATCAAATAAAGCAGAATGTTCATACGCGTAACTTTAACCTGAAAGAGTTGGCAATGACCAGCAAAGATGAGCCAGACATGGCCAGCGCCGCAATCATCGGGGTGACAACCCCGGCAAAGGCCAACGGCACAGCAATCATGTTATACAGAATCGCCAGCGCAAAATTTTCTTTCACAAGACTTTGGGAGAATTTTGCCACTTTCCATGCTGTATAAACAGGTGCCAGCTTCTCGCCCATAAAGACCACATCCGCCGCGTTTTGCGCCATATCAATGGCCGTTCCCGGTGCCATGGAAATATCCGCACCAGACAAAACAGGCGCGTCATTCAGGCCATCCCCGACCATCAGCACTTTCTTCCCCTGTTTTTTCAGCTTTTCCAGTTCCTCATATTTCTGCACGGGGGTCAGGGCAAACTGGGCCTGCGCAATCGACAAGTCCCTCGCTGTTGCCTCAACAACGTCCCGCCGGTCACCGGATAAGAGATATGTCTCTATATGTCTGGCCTGAAATCTGGCCAAAACTTCTT
>CAKZKV010000072.1 GCA_937124505.1 uncultured Alphaproteobacteria bacterium | reverse complement strand
ATCACAAAACAATACCATCAATCTTAATCCCTGAATAGTGTCAACACACCCTAAGCTGGCGGTGCGTTTCCTTTAAAGGCGTGCACGATGGCCGCCACGATAAACAAGGCAATAAATAGAATAAATAAAAGCTGCGCGACGTCTGCGGCCAGTACAGCCACACCGCCAAGTCCTAATACTCCGGCGACAATCGCAATCACTAAAAATGTAAGTGCCCATCCAAGCATGGTCGTTTCCTTTCTTTTGGTTAACATTTGCGACCGTGCCAACGGCTGGATTTATTTTTTGTTCCCAAAAAAATAATGGAACCTTTGATGTGGCTCTCAGTTAGTGCGGCGATGGTTTCGACCGCAAATCAAAAAGAAAGGATAAATCAATGAAACATCTTAAACTTATCGCCCTTGGAAGCGTAGCAACTTTGGCGCTTTCCGTTTCTGCGCATGGCGCAGACAATAATTTCACCTCTCACTATTTAGTTGATGAGAAGCCATATGAGAATTACGTGGAAGATATCTCGGCAGAAAAAAAGCTAGAGTTGCGTAAATATCTTGAATATCAGCAAAGAGAGCCGTGTCAAAAGTACCGAGAAGTCCCTGAAGGCTTTGTAAGGGATGGTTGCCACATTAAACGTGAAGCGCAGAAAGTCGCCGTTACATATAAACCGCAAAAAAGCAAAACCCTGGCTGACTATGAAATCCATTTCGCTTTTGATAGTGCGAGCATTGAACCCGCCGCAGGGAATACAATCAACCAGATCGCACGAGAGATCAAAAATTACAGCCCTTGCGAGGTCACCGTTGCGGGTCACACAGACAGAGCCGGATCAAACGCATATAACGTTGCGCTATCTAAAAAGCGTGCCGATGCTGTCTCAAACGCTTTGAACCAGCGTGGCATTCAAACCCGTATCATTGACGAGGAAGCGTATGGCGAAAGACGTCCTGCCGTTGAAACAGGAGATGGCGTTGCTTTGCGCGAAAACCGCCGCGTGGTTGTGGAATTTCGCAAATAAATTATAACTTTGATAAAAAGAGGGGATGCAATATCCTCTCTTTTTCCATCTCAAACTTCACCTTATGACTATACAATGATTTCAGATGAAGACATTCAGGCGCTTGTTGATGATGAATTGAGTGAAAAAGACGCCGCGCATGTACGCCAATTTATTCACCGCCATAGCTGGGCAGAAGAACGCTATGAAGAGCTTGTGGAGCAAAAGAGATTGCTTAAACAATGGTGGCTTGAGAAAAAAGATCATTGAAACGGTGTTTCTAGATAATATTTTCTCTGGATTTTAAACCAAGCACTAGCTTAATATGAATAATATTTTCATAAGATAGATTATCAGGAAACAAAATCATGGCAGAGGGCAGATTTTTAAACAATATTGAGCAAGGACGCTTTGAATATCACCTGACAGACGGCTTTGCCTTTGGCAGGTATAAAATTGCAGGTAACGTCCTGATCCTGCAACAGGTTGAAGTTCCGGAAGAACTTCGTGGACGGGGTATTGCAAGCAAAGTCATGGAAGAAATTATGGATTTCATGCAATCCCGGCATAAATCAAAAGGGTTAAAAATCCAGCCCTTTTGCTCCTATGCACGGTCATGGCTGGAAAAACACCCGGAATTTCACGACATAACGGAATTTTAGCCATACCATATCCTTAGCTTTAAAACCAAACAAGTTACGTAAAAATATCTGGTAGCAAACTTTGGATTATGTTATGTTTTGGTGCAAATAAAAACAAACAAGCATGAGCATTCAAGATTTCATCTCTGACTTTTCTGAACGCAGAAATAAATGGAAAGCCATGCTGGATGACTTAAATCAGCCGCTGGAGAGATGGCGGCAGATTGCGTCTGAAGGAAGCAAAGATTTTCCAACCCTGCAAGAAAACGCGACAATTCTCGATGAACTAACGAAAATGGCCGCTGAAGAACGCCTGAAATATGCGCCCTCCATACGCCTTGATCCCTATGGTTCCAAAAGTCTCCCTGAGAGAATAAGAATTTATCGCGAACTTAGCGAAGAATTAGCCCCCTCAAAACAGATGCATTTCACAAAGCTCCAGCAGCAAATTGTCGGGAAAATGTGGTTGAAATTCAGAAAAGCACTGGATGAAGGGGATACGAAAAAAGCTGAAAAGGCACTGGATAAAATCTCCACATTCAGAAAATACTGGTATGCCGTCACTAATACTAACAAATATCGTGAAATTACAGCTCTTGAGGATCATATACAGGAACACAAATCTAAAATCCTTGATAACAAGAAAAAATATGTAGTTGTCAAAGGTCTGGAAAAAAGCATTGCGGACGAACAAAGAGAAGTGGCCAGATCCCTGGCAAAAATGGAGCGCGAGGGCTACATTACGAACATGTTACAAATTGCCAATGAGCAGGGACTCCTTCTTGGGGATCAAAGTGATCCTGTCTTGGGAGTTATTTCTAATATTTTGGAACACTGTCCCGGCATGCAAGAAGACGTGATTTTTAACCATATGCAAGAACGTGGTATCAGTATTTCACATCGGAATATATTTGAGAGCATCAAAAATTTAAATGATGTTGTACAAAAACAAAAAAAAGAGGTTCAAGGCCCCCTTGAAAAAGCGGAAGCCTGTATCTCTGCCATTGAGACCGTTCAAGAAGACCTGACAAAGTTCATGCACCTTGAAACAGAAATGGATATTGACGGCAGGCCGCTGCCTATTCATAGACTACTGACATCCATACAAACGGATGACCTTGATGAAACAGAAGCGGCTCAAATTTGTGCCCATGCCGCAAAGATACGTGAAACCTGGGCGACGAACACAACAATAAAATTTATCCAAACGACAACTAAGACCCTTCAAGAACGCGATTTTGATCCGGATCAGGTTCCCCTAGCCCGCATACAAAATACACTGCGATCCCAAAAACTTTCTTATGCCGGAATCCGGTTGCGTGCCTTTCTGGCAAACTCTGGCGTATCGGGCATTTTTGCGCGGCATGTCTCACATATGGAACACGGTCATACAGCCCAACATGAAGAAAACCCCTGTGCCCCGCCTGATCATATGGAACATGCTCACGCCGCCGCTAATGATGACTTAGTGGATGCGCCGACACCTCTTCATGAGAGATAGAGACCTTTATCATTCACCCTGCGACTGCGTGAATCCGTTTTCTCCATCAAACTGATAAAGATTTTCAATTCTGATCACATCAAAGTCCTGTGCGATAAACTGATCAACCAGATCAAGGATATGTGCGTGCAGCATTTTGTCTTTTGCCATGTAACGCAGACGCCACTGATCGCTGCAAAACGTTTCTTTTGCACCATCCGGCCAGACCTTCATTCCACGGTTGGAAATGGTTTTCAGATGAAACCGGCTTGTGCCGATTTTGCTGCAGGTCTCTCCCAGTTTATCGGGATCACCAGTCCAGTCGAGAAAGATATCGCAACCGACCAGTTCTTTTTTCTGCAGCTTGACCTCTTTCAGGGGCGGCAGATTAAAGCGTTCGGCCCGGCCCTGCCCATAATCCTGAACCGGCAGAATCTCAGGCATCTGCCCCATACGCTCAATCACCGCCTGAGAAAACTCCTCTGTCCCCACACGCTTCTTGCTGGCGCCTTCACGATAGATATCGCCAGTATGAATGCCGTCTTCAATTGTTTTCAGCCAGGCATTGTGAACACGCCCCGCCACATCGTTTTGCCCGATATGAACCATCATCATGATAGCCCCCAGCAGCAAGCCGGACGGATTGGCGATGCCTTTCCCGGCAATGTCCGGCGCTGTGCCGTGCATGGCTTCAAACATCGCGCAGGTTTCGCCAATATTGGCTGAAATCCCTAACCCGACGGACCCGGTCATTTCCGCCGCCACGTCAGAAAGAATATCCCCATACAGGTTTTCCGTGACAATCACATCAAAATCCCCCGGACGGGCGGCAATGCGCCCAGTCCCGATATCAATGATATAGCGTTCCTGCTCAATGTCGGGGTATTCTGCGCCAATCTCCTGAAACACTTGATAAAACAGGCCGTCCGACATCTTCATGATATTATCTTTGATCATGCAGGTGACCTTTTTACGTCCATGTGCCTTCGCATATTCAAACGCATAGCGGATAATTTTTTCAGAGCCAGGCCGGGAAATCAGCTTAATTGACTCGCACACTGTCTGGGTCTGGCGGTATTCAATCCCGGCATAGAGGTCTTCCTCATTCTCCCGGACAATCACCACGTCCATGTCTTTTTGTTCTGTGTTAATGAAGGGATGATACGACACACACGGGCGCAGATTGGCATAAAGCCCCAATGTTTTACGAACCGTCACATTCAGGCTTTTGAAACCTTTGCCCATCGGTGTAAAAATAGGGGCTTTCAGAAAAACCTTTGTCCGGCGCAACGACTCCCAGGAACGCTCTTCAATGCCGTTTTGAAGGCCGCGCTGGTAAACTTTTTCGCCAATTTCAATCTCCTCGACCTCAAGCTGCGCGCCACCGGCTTCCAAAATCCTGAGAGTGGCATCCATAATTTCCGGGCCAATTCCATCTCCTCTGGCAACCGTAATCGGTGTTTTCTCACTCATGCTCTTTTCTCCTTCTGGAAGACGATTTTCTGATGGCCTCTGTATGCCGCATTTTCGTTGGCCCGTATTTCAGGATCAGGTAGCCAGCAAAGGCTGATAGAATAGATCCGACAAGGACACCCATCCTGACCTCTGCCTGCATTTCCACGCCCTCATAGGCGAGCCCGCCGATAAACAGAGACATGGTAAACCCGATCCCGCACAAGCAGGAAACAGCATATAATTGCACCCAGTTCGCATTGTTTGGCTTGGGAGACAGCCCCAGTTTAATCGTCAGGAACAGTACGGTAAAGATACCCGCCTGCTTACCTATAAACAAACCGAGAATAATCCCGAGTGTAATAGGGTCCAGCAAGTCTTTAAAGCCCATACCGGAAAAAGGAACGCCCGCATTTGCAAAGGCAAAAAGTGGTAACACGCCAAACGCAACCCAGGGGTGAAGGGCATGTTCCAGATTTTTTAAAGGGGATTGCTCAGGGTGTTGCGGGTCTTTTAAGGGAATGAAAAACGCTGTGATCACCCCAGCCAACGTGGCATGTATTCCGGACTTTAAAACCGCCACCCATAAAATCATACCAAGGAAAATATACGGGAATGTACCAAGGACTTTCCGTTGCCTGAATAACATCATGGTCAGCAAGGCCGCTCCTGCAATGGCAAGCGCCCCGATATGAACATCTTCAGAATAAAAGATGGCAATAATCAAAATCGCCCCAAGGTCATCAATAATCGCAATCGCCGTCAACAGGATTTTAAGGCTCACCGGCGCGCGTGACCCCACCAGAGATAAAACGCCAAGCGCAAAGGCAATATCTGTCGCGGCAGGGATCGCCCAGCCTCTGATGGTTTCCGGATCATCCTGATTAATATACCAGAAAATAACGGCGGGTATGGTCATCCC
>CAKZKV010000071.1 GCA_937124505.1 uncultured Alphaproteobacteria bacterium | reverse complement strand
TTCGTCTTCCACCTAAAAAGGCGAAAATAGTTCGCTTTTTATGAAGGGTTCAATCTCCAGTTAAAAATGCCCTCAATCATATGAACATCAAGAGTTTTATGCTGACATTTTCCATGCTACAGTCACCTTCTTAAAAGCCGAATAAAGTTCGGTTACTTTAACCAAAAGCGAACTGTTCTATTCATGGCCTATCAATATGTCCGCGAACCGTTAAAAGCTGAAGAGGCAGATCGGCTTTCACATGCCTGTCAGGATGCAAAAGAAAAACTGATAATTTGGACGTTGCTCGATACGGGGCTGCGTGTGTCAGAGCTTTGCAGTCTATGTCCTGAAAATGTGCTCTGGCAGCAACGCGCTTTGCGGATCAACGGCAAAGGTGGACCGTATGGAAAGAAAAGCAAGAAACGTGTCGTGCCGATGTCCAAGCGCGTGCAAGCCCTTTTAGAGCCTTACTTTGCCTTGAATGACAAATGGTTTGCCGGAGAGCGGCAAGTGCAAAAAATAGTCAAAAAAATTGCCAACCGGGCACAGATCAGCCAAAACGTTACGCCGCATGTCTTGCGTCATACCTTCGCAACGTTGGCGCTACAAAAAGGAATTTCTCTGGCCGCCGTGCAGAAAATGCTTGGTCATGACCGGCTGGCGACGACCGAAATCTATCTCAACCTCACCGAAGGCCACGTAATAGAGGAATTTCAGAACAAATGGTGAGCAAGTGGCTTTTTATCGCACCGATGCTCCCATTAGGCCATACAGGAACGCCGGAAGGCAGACTGTTTTTTCACGTAACGGCGTCTTTCGACCAGTTTCAACGGGACTGATAGTCGAAAACACAAAGGCCGGGCTTGCCAATGCCCGCAGGAAGGGGCGCAAGGGCGGCAGGCCACGTACCATGACGCCTGAAAAAATCCGGGCTGTGGAAGCGATGGTCAAGGATGTGCAGAACTATCCGTTCATGACCAATATCATCGAACAACTTGATGTCGGGCGCACAACCTTCTACCGGCATTTCCCGCCGGAGCGGATCGATCAGCTTAGGGCTGAAGCCCAAAATTTGGGCTCATCAATCCCTCAATAATCACTTTTTGACATTCTCTGTGCAGAAACACACGTAACAGTTTGTCAGAATTTCGTGGCCGCTTTTGTACCTTTATGGGATTAGACCCAAATAAACAAAACCATAGACATTTTTGCTAAGGTCATTTAAATATTCATATTATTTTAATATGTAAGTATTTTTATGACCCGTTTATATTTTTTTTTCTCATTTGCCGTTTTCGGCGTTTCTTTAATAGTTCTTGCTGGTCCTGCTCAAGCGCGACTCCCCGGTCATGCAGTATCTAACCTTCTCTATCGGCAACTGTTTTCAATTGCCACTTTGCCTGCATGGCAGGAATGGGGCAAACAGCATTTTTATAAACTGAGTGATGGCAAGGACTACATTGACGACGAGATATTGAAAGATGCTTTTCAACGTGAGATCGCCCCGCAACGCCGCGAGCAATTACACAAATTTGTGACTAACGATCTGAACTTTGATCAAAAGGTTACAGAAGATGAGATTACAACCCTTCTTCAGGTCGAAATTGATACTGCTATGGCTCGCGACACATCTAATCGATTGGATGATAATTGGGCACGCACCTTTCTCAACAACAATAAAAATGCTTTTATGGAATTCGACGTGAACAACGATTCCGTCATTACCCGGGACGAGATGTTGGAACTGACTCCAGACGGCATGCGCCGTGCCAAACATGGCTTCAAGCTTCTGATAGAACCTATCGTTACAGCCCCTTTCTATGCAGATGGCCGGGCCACGTATGACGAATATCAAACGTTCATTGCGGATACGTTTGCCAAAGTTGACAGCAATGGCGATGGAACAATTGATGATACTGAGCGGGATCGCTTTCTGTCTGCTCTAGATAAAGAAAACACAGCCAAGTAGATGATTGCTGAACTATTCTACCCGAACGATTTAAAAGGAATTATTGCCGATCTTCGCGAAAAAGGAGATTTAAACGCGACGGCATTAGACAACCTCGCACATGAAATTTTTGTCATTCTCAAGGGCTACAGTGCGCTATTGGTTCTTCTGGTTATATTGGGCGTTGTCACAACCAATGATCCCGTGTTACTGAGCACGCTATTTATTTTTCCCGTTTTTTTGTTTCTTTGCATTTTTGATATTAACCGACTTACAAATATTTGTAAGCTTTTTGCTGTAGGCCACACTACAGACGCTCATCTTGACGCGATCCTGAAAATTGCGCCAAGCTGGGCTCTCTGGGCATGGTCATTTCAATATTCCTACTCAATAGAAGGCAGAGAATACAAGCGCAAATATAAAGTATTGGCAAAATACCTTCCCCAGAAACCTCATATTACAACCAACTTTCTCATTATCTACAATCCGAAAAAGCCACAGGACAGCATTCCATTACTTCCTGAGCTGGAACAGTTTAACCCAAAAGTCAAAACGAGTGACAAATGACAGTTGTTTATTATGAGCATGAACTAGATACAACCATGCATGTAAACGGAACTATTACTGGGGCTGTTGCAAGTGGTTTAGAAGAAGCTCTCTTGCAGTTTCTTGACGAAATACAAGAACCAGGGGCAGGGGTGAAAACCCTTAAATTCCTCATGAAAAGCAGCGCCGTTTCACAGGCGGTTTTAGAAACTGTCGATGTGTATTTTAATGGAGATCAACTCGTAATTGGTTCTGCGCTTGTTGATGCGAGCGCGACCGCTCTGATTACATATCTTGCAACAGCGCTTACTGGATGGAATCCTATCGCGCTGGCTGTAGGTGCGTCACTTTACTGGTCTGCCGTAAATGATGAAGCTGTAGAGCAGTTCTTTACAGATGTAAATGAATTCTACGAATGGATGACTGGAACAATTGATATAGATGTTCAATTAGTCGATAAAACATCCGGGAATCTTTATGCGGGAGGGTTTTACGCTGACGGGCTCGGGAGCGTCACGCCTTCGGAAGCAGTTGTTGCTCTGCTTGAGAATGCTGCTGATCTTGGTGTTTCGTCAATAGACCCCACACAGCATGTGGTCAAGATATATGAGGGTGAGGAGTCGCAGGAACCGGAACTTATCCACGATTTTGATATTTACGCGCCGGAACTGGCAGCAGCTTTAGCGAATGCCATGACAGCAGGAAGTCTGGCGACTTTTAGAAATTACTCGGATCATGCCACAAAGATCGCGGAAATTGATACAGACTTCTATATCGTCGATGACCGGAACTATAAGCTTTATGTCCCCGTAACCGTGTCAGGCACCATTCTTAGTGAAAGCATGGACTCCTTCGGTCCTGGTGGGGTTAATTATACCAGCACAACAGGCGGGTACATGATCATCGGCGCAGAAGGGTTTCATAATGAAACGTTTCATGGTGAAGAATATGCCAACATCTTTTTTGGATTGGGCGGAAATGATATTTTTAAGGCAGCGGAAAGTAGTGATTACGACAAAAATGAACTCGACGGCGATGTGTTCTTTGGCGGTGATTTGCATGATACCTATGAAATGGACCCGAATATTGCGGGCGTAGATACCGTTGATTATTCGGATTATGAGGTGCGCGGTGTCGCTGTCTCTCTAAGTCAGGCAGCGGGGCATGCCGATCTGATCGGGCAACGGGCACAGGCATACTGGGACGGTAACGCGAATGGAAAACAGGATAGGCTGTATTCCATTGAGAATATTGTTGGAACAAAGTGGGATGATTTGATTGAAGGGTCATATCATGATAACTCCTTAACTGGAGGCGCGGGAAATGACTGGTTTGTGGCCACACGTGGATATGATGATACATATAGTGGAGGCGCAGGCAGCGATACAGTTGATTACAGCGGCTTGACGGCTGGAATTTCCGTTGTTGCCACAGCTTCAAATGCAATCACGGTGACGAAAGCTAATGGCGATGTGGACACCTTGTACACAGCTCAATAAAGTCGAGCTTTCAAACAGGTTCACACGCGCTATTGCTGTTGGA
>CAKZKV010000070.1 GCA_937124505.1 uncultured Alphaproteobacteria bacterium | reverse complement strand
TGGGGCTGGCCTTTGACTGGAGCCGGGAAATCGCCACCTGCCACCCGGAATATTACCGTCACGAACAAAAGATGTTTCTGGACTTCTACAAAAAAGGCATCGCCTACCGCAAGGAATCCGTTGTCAACTGGGACCCGGTGGAAAATACGGTTCTGGCCAATGAACAGGTCGTGGACGGCAAGGGCTGGCGCTCCGGCGTGCCGGTCGAACGCCGCAAGCTGAACCAGTGGTTCCTGAAAATCACCGACTATGCGGACGAGCTGCTGGCCTATCTGGAGAAGCTGCCGCGCTGGCCGGATAAAGTCCGCATCATGCAGGAAAACTGGATCGGGAAGTCACAGGGTATGTTTGCCGCATTTCCGATCAATGGGACTGACCTTAAACTGAAAATCTATACAACACGCCCGGATACGATTTTTGGCGCAAGCTTTTTTGCTATGGCCCCCGATCACCCTCTGGCCAAAGAGCTGGTTGGTGATAAACCCGGCTTTGATGATTTTCTGAAAGAATGTGGAGGACTGGGAACCTCCGAAGAAGCCATCGCACAGGCCGAAAAAGTCGGCTTTGATACAGGAAAAACAATTGCTCATCCATTTACAGGAAAAGAATTACCCATTTACATTGCGAATTTTATTCTGATGGATTACGGCACAGGCGCAATTTACGGCGTCCCCGCTCATGATCAACGCGACTTCGACTTTGCAACAAAATACAATTTGAAAATTATTCCTGTTATTAATCATCCTGAAAAAATAAGCTCGCTTGCACATGCTGCATACAATCAGCAATACAGCAGCAAAGATATTAAAGAAATTTCAGAATCAGGTGTTTCTACTCCAAATAATCCTTATGAATTAACAGAGGCTTATACAGACCCCGGAGAAATGATCAATTCCGACTTCCTGAACGGCATGACTTCCGAAGAAGCAAAAAAAGCCGTGATTGCAAAAATCGAAGAGCAGGGTTTGGGCGAGGGAGCAACTGTTTTCCGCCTGCGTGACTGGGGGATTTCCCGCCAGAGATACTGGGGATGCCCGATCCCGATGATTCATTGCGAGTCGTGCGGCGTTGTGCCTGTTCCCGAAGACCAGCTTCCCGTGGAACTGCCTTATGACATTAATTTCGATGAGCCGACCAATCCGCTCTCCCGTCATCCGACATGGAAACAGACGACCTGTCCCACTTGTGGCAAGGATGCCACACGCGAGACGGACACGTTCGACACGTTCTTTGAGAGTAGCTGGTACTTTGCCCGCTACTGTGACCCGCGCAACACACAAAAGGCCTTTGACAAGGACAAGGCGGAATACTGGTGTGGTGTGGATCAATATATCGGCGGGGTGGAACATGCCGTTCTGCACCTGCTCTATGCCCGTTTCTTTACCAAAGCGCTGCGCGATTGCGGTTACTGGGACATTAACGAACCGTTCGAGGGGCTGTTCACGCAAGGCATGGTCACGCATGCGACCTATAAAGATGGAGATGGTAATTACCTGTTCCCGTCACAGGTCATCAAGAACGACGAGGGAGACGTCGTCCACGCGGAAACAGGCGCGTCCGTCAAGGTTGGTCCGTCGATCAAAATGTCCAAATCCAAAAATAACGGGGTTGATCCGCAGGACATTATCGACACATATGGCGCGGACGCCGCCCGCCTGTTTATCCTCTCCGACTCACCACCGGAACGTGATCTGGAATGGACAGAAAGCGGCATTGACGGCGCATGGCGGTTTATTAACAAGTTGCACCGGGAGGTAACAGCTTTGCTAAAAGACGCTCCCCTCTCCGAGGGGAGAGGCAAGGTGGGGGGTGAATTCTCAGAAAACGCCCTCGACCTGCGTCGCACCACACACGCCACGGTGAAAGGCATGACGGAAGATATTGAGAACTTCCACATGAACAAAGCCGTGGCGCGCATTCGCGAATTGTCGAATGCCATTTTTAGTTTTAAACCTGCTGACGATGCCGATAAATGGGCGTTACGTGAAGCAACCGTTTTCCTGATCCAACTCATTAACCCGATGATTCCGCATCTGGCCGAAGAACTCTGGAGCCTGCTCGACCATGAAACCGTACTGGCAGAGCAACCATGGCCGCAGGCAGATGAAAGCCTGCTGGTGCAGGACACCATCACCATGGCCGTGCAGGTCAACGGCAAAGTGCGCGCTACGATCACCCTACCAAAGGATGCCAATGAAACAGAAGCAAAGGAGATTGCACTGGCGGAGCCGAATGTCTCCAAACTTCTGGAAGGCAAGCAAATCCGTAAATTTATTTACGTCCCGGGGCGGATCGTCAATGTGGTAGGGGGGTAAATCAGTTGTCAGTTATCAGTTGTCAGTTATCAGTAAAAATTCAGAGAGAAATTCTTGTTCTTCTGATAACCGTTAACTGTTTACTGATAACCGGCTGCGGTTTCAAACCCATGTACGGGCAAAGCACTCTCGCATCTCACGCCTCGCACCTCGCCTCTATCGAGATTTCCAATATTCCCGACCGCAGCGGACAAATTCTCCGTAACGATCTGGTGGACCGTCTGAGTCCGTCAGGACTGCCCGTTAATCCGCAATACCGGCTGGACATAACGAATTTACAAGAAGAAATCCGCGATCTGGATATTACCATCCGCTCGGACACCACCCGAGAACAAATGAAAATTACGGCAGATATGAAACTGGTTGATCTCGCAACCAACCAGCCTGTTCTGATGAAAACGCTTAGCGCACGCGGCAGCTATAACATTTTAGAGAATGAATACACCTCCCGCGTCTCACAGCAAGACCTGCGCAATGATTTGCTGGAAAAAATAGCGCTGCAGGTCGAGAGATATACCTCCCTGCACCTGAGCGCTCACTAGTCAGCCGCAGTGGCCTATGATGGGTTCAATGGCATTTCCCCGTTTCTGCCGGGCCATAACGATTTCCATGACCTCGTCGTCCATGTCGTGGCCCTTGTACCCTCTGTTTGCCCAGAAATCTACGTACAACATTTCTCTTTTTGAGATTCTAAATAATCTGTCAACGATCACATCCCTTTTTCTAAATTATTGCAAACCTTGAAACAAATAAGTTACGATTCAATATGAAATATACTGTACTTATTATAGTGTTAATTACATTTCCTTTTGCCCTGCATGCAAAAGAAAAAAAAGTGGATAAAAAATTGTGCCTTGACTCTTCCGTTAAGAATTCTGAAGCGTACTGTAAGGCATTTTGTTTTGATGAGTCAGTTACAGAACGGGAGTTATATTGTGAGCATATTGCATTCAAAATTATTCGAGAGAGCGTTCCTAAAACTAGTATTAGTTTAGACGACACCTTAGAAATGCAAAGGGACTCGTCAAAAGATTATCCCCTTCGAACCTTGGACTGCAATGCTTTGATCACTATAATTTACTTTTCTGCCGGGAATTTGTTTTGTCAAATCATTATTTTCCCAAACCTAACGAAGATGCCTATAAGGCTGAAAATGAAGCGGCAGAAAAAGTATTTAAAAATTTTGATATTGAAAAGGCAATGGAGCGGGGATGTGAAACTGAGAGCACTTGCCAAGCATTAAGATATTATATTAATAAATTAACCTATTTACCTGTTTATCAAAAATCTATATCTCCAATAAAAGTAAAATATCAAAATAGTGTTTTATTAAATCAATACTTAATACCGAGAACACTATCAATGCAGAGGTTTCTAGCCGATTCAAATGATGAATATTCAACAAAAATCTTACGGTTAATGGAAAAAAAGAGTGCTTTTAAAAACGCAAGGTTAGAATTAGAGAAATATTTTAATATGTTTGAAATGAGAGAGTTAAAATTCAGAAATGGTTTAGTAGTTATTGATAAGTTATATACTAATAATAATTATGTAACCCATCTTTTTTATGATTTTTTCTATGGAAAACCAAAGAGTCAGATCTTAGCACAAAATTCTTATATAAATGCAAAAACCATAGAAGGGTTTGAGTGGCTTCAAAGAATGTACTTAAAACCTGATGATCCTTTTTATATTGCAGACTTAGTGGAACCTCATCATTTTTATAGTACACCAATTGAAGCTTATTATAAGCTATGGGATGATTTAATAGAACGTAACTATGAAAGATTTATTAATTTTCATGATATTGATTACAGAGAGGAAAGAAAAATATCGAAATAATTAGGGTCTAGATACTGTAGTCACGAGATATTAGCCCAAAGAGCGATACATCTTATTTGTACGGCAGCGAGGAAAGAGGCGGAGTTTTTGGCGTAGCGGGTTGCGATACCGCGCCAGCGCTTGAGATGCAAGAAAGCATTTTCCACCAGATGGCGGAGCTTATAAAGGTCTTTATCGTATGCCCGTTGCTCTTTTCTGTTTTTCTTTGGCGGGATGACGGGGCACATGTTCTGGGCGCAGGCCTGGGTAAGAATATGGTTGGCATCATATCCCTTATCCGCCAGAAGATACTCTGCCGATAGCCCCTCGATCAAGCGGCTCGCCTGGGGCTACAACCTGCTCTTGTACCTTGTGTAACAATAACCCTGAGCGGCATACCATGCGCATCCACGGCCAGATGCCGTTTTGTGTTGAGACCCCTTTTGTGCGGGACATATCCTGATGACCGCCCCAAACACCCTCGCGCCCGGGTAAGTGCGCCTCCAGTAAGGCCCATGTCTTGTCTGATATATCGTGTCTTCTATGTGATGCTGTCATGTCAACGCTCCTTTCGCTAACATGATTCTCTCACATTTATATTCTCGTGACTGCAGTATCTAAGCTTTTTTATTTGGTCAGGATCAACTGCTGCTCGACCTGAAACCGCACACGCTCTTTGGATGTATATTCATAGTGGCGCTCATACAGATGCGCCTGTTGAATATCTTCCTTTTTTTGTTCTGTTGTCCCCTCTTGCATCACACATTCCTCGAATATTTTTTAAAGTATAGGCTTTTAAGACTTACGGGCTGTTTAAAAAATCATAAAATTTTATGTAATACTTTCCTGCAGGTCTTTCAGCTCCGCGCAGCCTTTCTTGGCCAAAGCCAGAAGTGCATGGAACTCTTCTTCCGAAAACGGCTCCTGCTCGGCGGTTCCCTGAATCTCAACAATCCCGCCTGATCCTGTCAGGACAAAATTGGCATCCGTCTCCGCTTCTGAATCTTCGGCATAATCCAGATCCAGAACCGGCGTTCCCTGATAGATACCACAAGACACGGCGGCAACTGTGTCTTTCAGGGGGCTTTCACTCAGCAACCCAACGCGAATCAGGTGATTAATCGCCAGTTTTAGCGCCATAAATCCGCCTGTGACCGAGGCTGTACGCGTCCCGCCGTCTGCCTGCAAGACATCGCAATCCACCTTGATCTGGCGCTCTCCGAGTTTTTCCATGTCAACGGCGGCGCGCAGGGCGCGGCCAATCAAGCGCTGAATTTCCTGCGTCCGGCCAGATTGTTTCCCACGTGCCGCTTCACGGTCAATCCGGCTGTGGGTCGAACGCGGCAACATACCATATTCCGCCGTCACCCAGCCTTTGCCAGAATTTTTCATCCAGCCGGGGACTTTTTCTTCCACGCTGGCCGTACATAAAACGTGTGTTTCCCCGCACTTTATCAGAACGGAACCTTCCGCATGCTTTGTAAAATGGGGGATGATCTCGATGGGGCGCATCTGGTCGGCCAGACGGCTGGATGGACGTGTCATAATAATCTTATCTCCTCTTTTTGTTCACAACCTATAGGGCTTCTACTGACCTTTCAACACTTTACTTTTACGCATAAACCTTTTAAGTCATGTTTATGAGCATGAATGATCCAAATAACTTTACTGAAGAAAATGACCCTCTAACTTCGCCTCAGGAGGAAATGGCCGATAGCTCTTTTGCTGAGGAAATTCAAGAGGAGCAAACACCCGAATCCCTCCCTGAAGCAACAGGTGAAAGCGAACGCATACAGGAGCTGGAAGCAGAGCTTGCCAGATCCAAAGACCAGACGCTTCGCGCCCTGGCAGAACTGGAAAACACCCGCAAGCGTGCCATGAAAGACCGCGAAGACGCCAGTGCCTACGGGATTTCTAAATTTGCACGTGATTTGCTAAGCGTATCGGACAATTTGCGCCGCGCCCTTGAGGCCGTTCCGGAAGACCTTCTGCAACTGGACGAGCGCATTCCCGTCCTGATGACCGGGATTGAAGCGACCGAGCGCGAGCTTCTGAAATCTTTTGAACAAAACGGCATTCAAAAAATTGAGCCCTTAAATGAACGGTTTGATCCGAACTTCCATGAAGTCATGTTTGAGGCCCCGATGCCGGACAAACCAAGCGGCACCGTGATTCAGGTCGTGGAAGCCGGATATGTTCTGAAGGGCCGTCTGTTGCGCGCCGCCAAAGTCGGGATTGCTAAAAATGCGGTTCCACCACCCCCTAAGGGCGATGATGGCCATCTGGTAGATCAGGAAGCGTAATGTCAATCATCGAAGAATTATCCGATATTTTTGGAGAGGCCTTCAAAAGCCTCGACCTGCCGCGTGAACTTGGAAACGTACGCACATCCGACCGTCCTGAAATGGCGGAGTTTCAGTGCAACGGTGCCATGCCTGCCGCTAAACAAGCCGGCAAAAACCCACGTGAAATAGCACAGGCCATTGTAGAACACGTACAGGATCATCCGAATCTGAAAGACGTCTCGATTGCTGGCCCCGGCTTTATCAATATTTTTGTCACAAATGAATTTCTGACAAAGTACGTACAGGACGTACAGCTTCCCAAACTTTCCGAAGGGGAAACGGTTATACTGGATTACGGTGGCCCTAACATTGCCAAACCCATGCATGTTGGCCACCTGCGTACAGGCATTATCGGCGATACGCTGCGTCGAATTCTTGACAAAGTCGGATTTCATGCACTGGGGGACGTACACATGGGCGACTGGGGAACGCACATGGGTATGTTGATGATGGACTACATACGCACAAGTGACGAGTCCATTGTCATGGACTGCAATCTGGAAGATGCGGACGCTGTTCAGACATTATTTGATGATATGGCGGAACGATATCCAAAAGCCTCCGGTGCAGCAAAAGAAAACCCGGAACTGATGCAGGAAGCGCGCGCCGCGACCGTCAAATTGCAGAATAAAGAAGAGCCGTTTCTGTCTATGTGGCAGAAAATCAGAGACGTTTCCATTCGCGCCATGGAGCGAAATTACGGCCTGCTGAATGTCCGTTTTGATCTCTGGAAAGGGGAGGCAGACGTACATGATCTGATTGCGCCGATGGCAGAACGTCTGAAACAAAAAGGCTTTGCTGTGCAAGACGATGGAGCCTGGGTTATTCCGGTTGAAAGAAACGATGATAAAAAGAAATACCCGCCTCTGATTCTTTATAAAAGCGATGGGGGCGTCATGTACGGTACAACGGATATGGCCACTATTGTCGAACGTATCAACCTATATGATCCCTCACGCATTATCTATATTGTCGATCAAAGACAATCCCTTCACTTTGAGCAACTTTTCCGCGCCGTACGTGTTTCAAATATTGTACGTGATGATATTGAATTAACGTTTGCGGGCGTTGGGACGATGAACGGCACTGACGGAAAACCGTTTAAAACCCGTGCGGGTGGCGTGATGCGTCTGTCTGACATGATTGAAATGGCGCAGAGCAAAGCCCTTGAAAGACTGAATGAGGCGCATCTCGCACAAGACATGAGCGAAGAGGAACGCGAAAAAATTGCCCTTCAGGTTGGTGTAGCAGCTTTAAAGTTTGCAGATTTACAAAACCAGCGTCATGCCGACTACATCTTCGATCTTGACCGCATGACCAATTTTGAAGGAAAAACCGGGCCATACCTGCTTTATCAGGCCGTACGCATCAAATCCCTGTTAAGGAAAGCAGCAGAGCAGGGGCTTAACATCGCCGATGACGCATCTTTCTCAATTCACGAGGAGGAACGGGCGCTGGCGCTGCTTCTGACCGCTCTGCCAGACGTTCTGACGCTCGCTGTACGCAATTATACGCCGCATGTCCTGTGTGATTACGTTTATAATCTCGCCCAAACGTTCAGCTCTTTTTACGGTAATTGCCACATTCTTTCTGAGGAAAATGAGAATGTCCGCTCTTCCCGTCTGAAACTATGCAATCTGACGCTGGAAAGGCTGGAGCAGGTTTTTGAACTGCTTGGCATAGAATGCCCGGAGCGGATGTAAGCTCTATATGATTATTCAGCAGCACCTGATGATGTCACGGACTCTTCTGTGATTTTCTTGCGGGCATCAAGCGCCGCTTTCTTCAGGATATTCTCTGCTTCCTCAGAAATGACTGGCTTGCGCATCGGCACAACATTTTCCAATGAGGCTGCCTTTGCCAAAGCTTCTTCCTGTACCTGATCCGGCGTTTTGGGTGTAACCGGGGGCGGTGCAACGGGCTTGGTCTGGGCTGGAGGGGGTTGCGCAGCCGGGGGAACGAGGGGTGGTTGCGTCGGCTGGGTTGGGGTTTGGAGTGGTGGTGCAGAACTTTGTCCACCACCACCAAAGACAGCTGGCTTCCCGCCGGATGCCTGCGGTGGCGCCGCAGGTTTTTGCTGTAGAGGAGGAGCTGCTGATTGACCACCAGTCGATCCGGGCATGGCCGGCTTCTGGCTTTGTTGTTGTGCAGATGCAGACGGTGTCACAGGCTGCGCGGCTGACGCTTTCTGGACTTTATCCGGATGAATCATGGCCTTGACTTCGTTCTTATGGTCAGCCGCGTAAATATTGGACAGCCCCAAAATTCCTTTGAGCGCACCTGATTTTTGCTTTTTGTCTGCCAAATCAAGGCCTGCCAGAACACTCATCAGAGCTTTTGACGTCTCCGCCTTACCTCTGGCTTTTTTGGCTGTCCAGGATTTGTGAACCAGACGGTCACGCAGATCACGTATCTGCTTGGCATAGCGCATGGTGTTATCATCAGGCGGTCTTATCCCGAGGAAGCGCGTCACACGCATGGCCTTGGCGTGACCGGGGTTGGAATAGAAAACCTGTGTATCATATAGAACGCCAGCAAAGCAGGTCACGGCCTCACCTTCCTTGAATTCGCGCAGGCCATCATAGCTTGCACGTGGACGTAATTGAACAGAAGCCTGTTTGGAATCAAAGTAAGAGCCAAAGCTTCCGCCTTCCGTAGAGAAAGAGGAAACTTCTGTGAAGTAACCTGACCCAACTGTTTTTTCAAAAAAGTCTTTTGTTTCAGTTGGATCTTCAAGTTTTCCGAAGATTTTGATGTTACAGTTCGCCGTGATGGAGTTCGCTTCTTCACGCACCCGTTTTTTCATGGCCGGTAAATCCTGTCCCGAGAAAATCAGACAGAACCCGAGTGAACGGGCCTGTGCCGCCATCACCGCCATCCCCTGCGCGGTATAGTAACCAACCTCATCAAACACCGTCATGAACGGTGTTGCAGATTTTGTAGGTTTATTGTCAATAACAGTTTCGGAATTTCCTTCAACGGTCGCCCCCAAAGCGGACCCCATCATCCCCTTCATGTTGGCAGCAATAATTTTACCAAGGTTGGCGATTTCGTCCCCGGATTTTTCAAGAGCGGGAATCAAGACAACCAGAATGCGACGGTTCAGAACCACGTCCACCATGTCCACGTCCGCATGCGGCGTATTGAAGATATAACCGTAGTCTTCCCCCAGAGACTGCAGGGAACGTGTCAGCTGCATGGTCAAGAAGCCGTGCTGGTTGGACATGGTATTCATATCAACCTGCGGCACATCCCCGCCCGGTGGTTTCATTTGTCCGTTATCATCAAAAGCCTTATCATTGTAGCCAGGCAGAGTTTCCAGATACCCATTCACACCTGAACGTATCTCCTTTGGCAATACTTCCTCACGCGACAAGGCAATGATTTTGTTCAGGTTCAGGTGATCACGGATAGATGTCACGAACAAAGGAATATCCAAATGATCCCGCTTCCAGACGAGCGCTGGCATGATCGCGGAAACCAGAGAAACCGCACGCTCTTTCCACATCACGTTGTCACCTTCGGCCTCCGGCATCAGGTTGGTCAGCATATTCACCAGATAGGAAGAGGAACCGGACGAAAACGGGTTCATGGTGTTAGATGGCGCGCCGCCTTCGGCATTCCCGGTCATATAGTTCAGAACCAGTAAATCATCATCACGGCCAAAACGGCGCGTCAATGCAGAGAGGGAGGACCATAAGTCCGTATCAGCTTTACCATCGACATACACAAAGCCAGAGCCCCATGACAGGGCGTTCGTGACCATGGATTTCAAACCTTCGGTTTTACCGGCACCTGTTGTTCCCAGATAGAGAATGTGTGTTCTCGCATCAGAATTGGTAAACCAGACTTCTTCACTCGTATTCTTAACATTTCCGAGATAGAGAATCCCCTCGGACTTCCCCGGTCTGCCGTTACGGCCATTATTTTTATCCGGATACTTTGCGCCAAGTGGAAATTTAAACGGGAGCTGGCGGTCACGGGTCATCAGCCAGAAAAAATAGATAATGGCGAGCAGCATAACCGCATCACCCCATTGCATCACTTCGTCAAAAGTGATCAGGGAAACCATCAACACGAACAGAACAACAAAAGAGTTATCGCGCTTACGCAGCCAGGCACCCATGCGAACATATACCGGGCGGGTATCCCGGAGAACGTTCGCATATTTATGTTCGTACTTACGACTGTCTACTGCCATGAAAAGTGCTTATTATTCTTTTTTAATATTCTACACTAAAACTTGAGATTTCACCATCTTTCTTTTTCAGAAACGCTTACTGTCCGCGTGACAAAAATTCGTCCGCTGAAACCGGCTTGCCCGTGACCTTTTTAGCATCCGTAAAGGGGTTTTTGTTAGGCATGGTCTGTGCTGTGTTTTCAGCACCCTGTTTCAGGCTGGCCGGCAGCGGCGCACGCGGCAGCCCGCCATTCATGGACGTAATAAACCAGACAAGCGCAAACAGAACGCCAAAGGCCACGACCCACTTGCCCATGCCTTTCAAAGACATTCTGGAATTCTCGTTTGCTACCACAACTTTTCCGGAAGAAAAAACGGGGGCGCCTTTTTCCAGGGCCGCACTGGCAGCCATCAAGGCAGCCACGGCCTGTTCTTTGCTGTCATAAGGCGCGATTTCACGGCTTTCCTTTTCCGAGAACTGGACCGTCAGGACATGCTTGTCCTTTTTCTCCAGAACGGTGAACGCTGCGGATTTTGCTTCCTCCAGACTGAGACGCATCACAACGGGTGTGATGGCATCCGGGAGAGACAAAACCAGTGATCCATCGACGACTTTGGCTGAAGAAGAGTGTTTAGGCATACCTTTTTCCTTAAATGAAATATAATTGAAAATCTTTTCTAGTATATAGAGTGTCGCTAATTTGCCAAAATTTCAAGCTTCCCGCCAGATTTATTTTAGAAGCCGCCATCATAATGACACCGCTTTCTCTCTTCCGGGTGAATAAATAATTGACATCTGCCGCCAATCCTCTAAGACTTTCAGGCATTACAAACATTGATATAAGAGAGATAAAGGCAGAAATAAATGCACACATTTCGTACACATACATGCGCCGACCTGAGAAAGGATCATATTGGCGAAACTGTAAAACTTTCCGGGTGGATCAACCGCAAGCGTGATCACGGCGGCGTTTTGTTTATTGACCTGCGCGATACGTTCGGCATGACACAGTGCGTTGTGGACGAAGACTCTCCTTTACTGAATAACATTGAAAAATGGCGTCCCGAATCCGTTGTCACCATCACCGGGAAAGTTCGCGCCCGCGCCGAAGGGACGGAGAATGCCAAACTCTCCACCGGAGATATTGAAGTTTACATTGACGAGACAGATGTCCAATCCATGGCAGAGGTTATTCCGTTTCAGGTCGCCGAAGATGACGGGGCAGGGGAGGAAATCCGCCTGAAATACCGTTATCTCGACCTGCGCCGTGAAAAAATGCAGAAGAACATCCGCCTGCGGAACAATGTGATTTCCTCTTTGCGCCGTCGTATGTGGGAAAAGGACTTTCAGGAATTCCAGACCCCGATCCTGACCGCCTCTTCCCCGGAAGGTGCGCGTGACTACCTGGTACCGTCCCGTCTGCATCCCGGAAAGTTCTATGCCCTGCCGCAAGCCCCGCAGCAATTCAAACAACTTTTGATGATGTCCGGCTTTGATAAATATTTCCAGATTGCCCCGTGTTTCCGTGATGAAGATGGCCGCGCTGACCGTCTGGCAGAATTCTATCAGCTTGATCTGGAAATGAGCTTTGTCACACAAGAAGATGTCTTTAACACCATTCAGCCGGTGATTGAAGGCGTGTTTGAGGAATTTAACGACTTCACAGGCAAGGCCCACAAAATCGAATGGATGCCGCATATCCGTTATGAAGATGCCATGCTGAAATACGGCACTGACAAGCCGGATTTGCGTAACCCTCTGGAAATTGTCGATGTGACAGAGATTTTCAAGCGCGATGACGTGGAATTCAAAGCCTTCAAAGGCATCATTGACAAGGGCGGCGTTGTCCGCGCCATCAAAGCGCCTTCTGTCTCCGAGCGTCCACGTAGCTTCTTCGATAAACTGAATGACTGGGCACGCGGCGAAGGCGCTGTCGGCCTTGGTTATATTCTGTTTGCAGAGGGAGAAGGCAAAGGCCCGATTGCGAAATTTGTTCCCCCCGCAGCACAGGAAGACCTGAGAAAAGTGGCTGATCTGAGTGACGGCGATGCAATTTTCTTTGTCTGTGACAAGGAATCCAAGGCCGCGAAATTTGCCGGTCTGGCCCGCACGAAAATCGCCGAAGAAATGGATATTATTGAACAGGGCGTTTTCCGTTTCTGCTGGATTATTGACTTCCCGATGTATGAAATTGAAGAGGGAACAGGAAAAATTGATTTCTCTCACAACCCATTTTCCATGCCACAAGATGGTGAAAAAGCCTTCGAAAAAGATCCTCTGGATATCTATGCCTACCAGTATGACGCTGTTTGTAACGGTTTTGAGCTATGCTCCGGTGCCATCCGGAACCACAAACCGGACATCATGGAAAAGGCGTTTGAGCTTGCCGGGTATGATAAATCCGTTCTGGAAGCCAAATTCGGCGGTATGTTGAACGCCATGAAATACGGCGCACCACCACACGGTGGTTGTGCCTTTGGGATTGACCGGATTATCATGCTGTTGGCCGATGAGCCGAACCTGCGAGAAGTTTATGCCTTCGTGATGAACGGTCAGTATGAGGACCAGATGATGTCCGCACCAAGCGATATCACACCAGAACAACTGAGAGAACTGAATATCAAGTTGTCCCTGCCAAAGCCCAAAGTAGAAAATGAGGCGGCCTAAACAGACATTTAAGGGCGCTGACAGGCGCCCTTTTTTATTATCTAAGATTCTTCTTCAGTTCACTTTCAAATTTTGGACAAAGCTGGTTTCCCGATGTACAAAAATAAGCCATGAGCATCATGTTATAATAATCCTTGTGCGGGCCGATACCTGTTGCCGCCTCAGCATCAACCATGCTGTTAATACACAAAACATAGGCTTCTGTAATAGCAGATGCCGGCATTTTCTGGTAATTTACTTTTGAGGCCACGGCGCAGCCATCCTCAACTGCCTTGGCCTGTGCCACTTGCCCGCTTTGCTTTAATGCGGCAATATAATTGGCCGCCACAAGGGTATCCATTCTTGCCATCACGTCCAGACATTCTTTTGTCTCCCACTGACCATCGGCACAATAATTTATAATTGATTCTATATAGGCCATGACCTCACTGCTGTCTCGCCCGGCCATGGCAGATGAAGGGATCATGAACGCTGTTGCAAGAATGAGGGTGACGACAAATTTTGTAATAGACATATAAAAAAACTCCTTTTCAAAACTATAACGCGTTTTATGAATTTATCCAAAAAAGACTGAAAGATTTTTCCAGACCAGCCAGATCATCATGACCATGATGCCGCCGATCAACCCCGGCCCGGCGGGAATCTCAAGCCTGCGCAGTGATTTCTTTGTAAGAACCGCATAGGTCACACCATGCACAATGCTCAGACACGCACCAAGCGTCAAGGCGAGCATCAGATCTTCCAGCCCCAACCACAATCCGGCAGCCCCCATCAGTTTGACGTCTCCCAGTCCCAAGGCTTCCTGTCTGTAATACCAGCTTCCTAACGCACGGATCAGCCATAGCAAGCCATAGCCGACCGCACCGCCTATCAGGATTTCCTGCAGAGGTAAAATCTGGAAATGTGTCAGGAGGTGAAAGAACAACCCTAATGCCGCAAACGGAAAAACATATTTATTCGGCAGCAAACGCACCCGGAAATCAACAATGACCAGAATAACCAGCAAAATAAACGCACTGATCAGGGACAGGGAAGCCAGAATTTCCACATAACCAAATGTTACATCAGTTGAAACAGGAAAGAAAAACATCACATCACAAGAATGCCATATTCCGTGGCAAGCCTTCGCAATCCCCCCTTGGGATAAATTTCTGTGCAGGCATGAAAACGCCATTTCGGGCCATCCCGGAAAACCTGCCCAACCTTCATGGCCGCACCTTTATGTTCTTCCAGATATTGATCAGGAATAGACAGCTTGCATAATTCATAATCTGTTTCCGCATTCGAAATGCGAAGGAAGACGTCCTTTGTCATAGAGAAATCCTGCTCGTGCAATTCCCCTTCATGAATTGTAATGGTAAACATCAAAGCCGCGACTTCAAAAGGAAATGCCTGCAAATCAATTTCGATCGTCTCATCATCACCTTCCCCCGCACCAGTACGGCTATCCCCCTTATGAACGACTTCTTCTTCTTCAGATTTTGTATTGTTGTAAAAAACAAAGTCCGGATCTTTACGTGTCTGGTTATTTTTGTTGAGAATGAAACAACATAAATCCAGATCCGGCGGATCTCCTTCAAATGAACGGACTTCCCAGCCAGCGCCGACTCTGATTTTTATTAAGGTTGGGTCTTTATTCGTCAGACCAACATCATCCCCGATTTTGATGTTAATCACATCGGATGTCACATAATTGACTTCCTGCTCTCTTGGCTTATCAGCGACCCGAAGATTTTCTTTATCATTTTCTCCTGCTTCACTACCTGATTCTACCTGACTTTGGTCCGCCTCAACAGACGGCATATCGTCTGTTTTTTCAGTACCTGTATCTGACGGTAAATCATCCAGAGACGGTATTCTGAGCCCTTCATCCGTGGATCCTGCATCGGAAGAATCGTCCTCTGTTTCATCTTGCCCGAAATTCTGGAACGGTTTTTCTTCTTCTTCTTTCGCTGCTGCGTTTTGCGGCATGTATTTTTGAATTTCATTCAGGCCTTCTGATTCCACAAAATGGCTGGGTTCCTCTGGAACATGCTCCTGAGGTTCGGGGGCCTTGGGCAAGTCTTCTTCCTCAAATTGGGGAATGCGGAGTTTTTGTTCTGGCTGATTATTGTGACCCGCCCCGTCCTCTGCAGGCTCTGCAGAAATGTCTTCCAGCTTGGGTATGCGCAGCTCTTTTTTGGGGGCTTCTGCAGCCTCTTTATCTTCAAAATTGATTTCTTCTTTATTGATATCGTCGTCAGACATGCAAGCTCCTGCTTTTTATATTTCTATAAAATATAACGCATATATTGCCAAAATATAAACAACATATCCAGTAACAAACAAAATACCCAAAGTGCGGTTCATGGTTTTAAATACCAAAAGCCAGAATGCAAAGAAAAGTGTGACCGCCAGCGTAATCCACATATCCAGATTAACCAGCTGCGCACTGGCCTTCGTGACATCAATCGGTTTGATAGCAGCGGAGACCCCGATAATCATGAGAATATTAAACACGTTTGAACCGATGATATTGCCGACAATCAAATCCGTATGCTTCTTCAGCGCCGCGGCCACACATGTGGCCAGTTCCGGCAGGGACGTGCCCAAAGCAATCAAACTTAGCCCAATCACGGCTTCCGGCACACCTAAGAATCCTGCTGAATATTGTGCACCACGAA
>CAKZKV010000069.1 GCA_937124505.1 uncultured Alphaproteobacteria bacterium | reverse complement strand
CATGAATCGGTTCTTGATGCTTATGGACGTGCAATTCATTTTTAATTGGTATATAATATATAGCTACAGGATTTTAATGAATGGCAAATAATCAAAATAAAGCAACGACAAAAAACTCTGACAACATGACCGCAGGGTTGTGTTTTACCGCCCTGTTTTTATTGTTAATTTTGACTGCAATTTTTTCCTCCAGCCACCCCTTGGATTTTATGGTCAACTTTTTGACAAAGTTGACAGCTTATATTTTCTTGCTTGCCGGTGTTGCAGCACTTGGTGGAATACTTTTATATTACTGGAAAATATCCAGCCCCGATCCAGATAAGACTTTTTCAGAAGCAACCAGAGATAATCTGGAATATTCGAAAGAAGTCACAATGGACTTAACGCAAACCCTGAAAAAATATTACGCGGAATATCAGGAACGTGTGAGGGAAGCTGAAGAAGAGCATAAAGATCAGGAAGAAAAAAAACAAAGTTCCGGCAAGTAAATCATGACCTATAACCCTGATTTGTTAGACCGTGCCAAACGGCACCGGGAAAAACAGAAGAATCCGGATCGTCCCATGGGGCAAAAGCCGGACTGGATCAAAGTTCGTGCGCCGCAGGGAAAAACCTATGAAGAAACCCATGAGATCGTTCGTAAGCAAAAGCTGACAACCGTTTGCGAAGAAGCAGGATGTCCCAATGTCGGGGAGTGCTGGAACAAAAAGCATGCGACCTTCATGATTATGGGGGAGGTTTGCACGCGGGCCTGCTCTTTTTGTAACGTTGCGACCGGAAAGCCGGATCAATTAGATAACATGGAACCCTTGCGTGTGGCTGTTGCCGTGATGCAGATGGGCTTGAAGCATGTGGTGATTACGTCCGTTGACCGTGATGATCTTGCAGATAGTGGTGCGGAACACTTCGAAAAGACGATCAAGGCTATTCGTTTTAAATCGCCTGACACAACCATTGAGATTTTGCCCGGAGATTTTAGAGGCGACCTGAACGCCATAGACCGTGTGATCGCTGCGCAGCCGGATGTTTTTAACCATAATCTGGAAACCGTTCCGCGCCTCTACCCGTCGATTCGTCCGGGAGCCAGATATTTCCGTTCTTTGCGTCTTCTGGAACGTGTGAAAGAAAAAGATTCGCAGCAATTTACAAAATCCGGTCTGATGGTGGGGCTTGGTGAGACACGCGAGGAAGTGGGGCAGGTGATGGATGATCTGCGCGCTGCCGGAGTTGATTTTATTACGATTGGGCAATATTTACAGCCAACGCCCAAACATGCACCACTGGATCGTTTCTGGACTCCTGAGGAATTCAAAGAACTTGAAAATATGGCATGGGGCAAGGGATTTCTGATGGTCTCCGCCAGCCCCCTGACCCGTTCATCGCACCATGCCGGTGATGATTTTGCCAGAATGAAGGCCGCCCGTGAAAAGCGGCAGGTAGCCGCTGAATAGTGATTTGGTGATTTGATGATTTGGTGATTTAATTAAAATCCAAATAACTAATAATCTAATTCATCCATTCATCTAAAAATGCCCTCCCATTTTGAGCAGAAAATTCTTCCCTATACACCTGAACAGATGTTTGATCTGGTGGCGAATGTGGATAAATACAAGGAATTTGTCCCGTGGTGCGTGGGGAGCCGCATCAACAAATGGGAGGGGGATAAGGTCTTTTTTGCCGATCTGGTGATCGGTTATAAACTGTTTCGCGAGCGTTTTTCGTCCAAAGTCATTCTGGAGCGTCCGGATTCCATTCAGATTCAATATCTGGAAGGGCCTTTAAAGCACCTGACAAATGAGTGGCGTTTTCTCCGTGAAGAGAATGGATATTGCAAGATAGACTTTTCTGTTGAATTTGAATTCAATAACTTTGTATTTCAAAGCCTCGTCAATGTCTTCTTTAACGAGGTCGTGCGGCGGATGGTCACGGCGTTTGAGAAGCGGGCGCTGGCGTTATATGGCTCAGAATAACATGAAGGGCAGAGGTTGCGGTCTGTTCTCTGATCTCTTCACGACTTCCTTTGAAATGACATTCAAATGCATCTGTTTGACCCTGAAATGACACGCCTATGAAAACAAGCCCGACAGGTTTGTCCTTTGTACCGCCATGCGGGCCGGCGATGCCTGTGACGCTCACGGCGATGTCCGCATGGGAATTTTTCAGGGCGCCTTCCGCCATTTCTCTTGCAGTTTCAAGGCTAACGGCGCCAAATGTTTCGAGTGTTTCTTTCTTCACGCCAAGAAGCTCTGTTTTTGCGTCATTGGAGTAGGTCACAAACCCGCGTTCAAAGACGGCGGATGATCCCGCCCGGTCAGTCATGACTTTTGCAATCAGGCCGCCCGTGCAGGATTCAGCGGTGACCATCATTTTTCCCTGTCTTTGAAGCTCTTTGGAAACGTTCTCAACCAACGTAGATATATTCATGAAACGTATATCCTATGATGACAAAACAAGTGGCGGCGGCGATTCCAGCCAGAACATCGTCCAGCATGACGCCCAGACCGCCCTTGATTTTCTGATCGGCCAGAGAAATCGGCCATGGTTTTAAAATGTCAAAAAACCGAAACAATATGAAGGCGATCAGAGGTTGTTTCCACCCGTCAAAAGCAAGTGGAACTTCATATCTATCTGCGAGAAATACCATGGGCATACAGGTGATCATGATTCCGACAACTTCGTCAATTACGATCATTTTGGAATCTTTTGTGCCGTGATCTTTATCAAATTTTCCGGCAGATAGCACCCCCAGCAGGAACAAGGCAAAGGTAAAGACGATGAATTGCCACAAGTCTATATTATGCCCGAACACGTCCTCCCAGTGCAGAGAGACAATATAGACAAAGGCAAGCCCGCCAAGGGTTCCCCAAGTGCCGGGGGCTTTTGGGATTTGGCCTAAATAGAACCAGGTTGCAAACGCGTTATTTAATTGTTTCATCATCTCTTTTTACTGTAGCACAGATAACGGCCTGACAGGCAATCCCTTCCTCTCTGCCTGTGAAGCCAAGTTTTTCGGTGGTAGTGGCTTTGATATTCACGCGGGATAGGGGAATGCCCAGAATTTCAGCTACTTTTGCACTCATCTTTTCCCGGACAGGGGTGAGTTTGGGGCGTTCGCAAATGAGAGTG
>CAKZKV010000068.1 GCA_937124505.1 uncultured Alphaproteobacteria bacterium | reverse complement strand
TTTCACACTCTCACTGCTGTTTGATGCAATGGCAGAAATCCCTTGTGCAACATCGTTTGAGGCCTGATTTTGCTCCTGCAGGGTGTTGGAAATTTGTGCTGTATTATCGGTTACAATATTGATCTTTTCATTAATCTCAGTCATCCGTGTATCGACATCAGACATCGCCTGCTGACCAACCTGGACAGCCTCCGCACTGTTTTCCATGTACCGTAGAGCGTTCTTTGTTTCTGTTTGAAGACTGATAATAATATTACTGATTTGCTCTGTGGATTTTGCCGTTTGGCTGGCCAATGATTTCACTTCGTTCGCAACCACGGCAAACCCTTTCCCGGCCTCTCCCGCTCTTGCAGCCTCAATCGTTGCGTTCAGGGCCAGAAGATTGGTTTTTTCTGCAATTTTTTTAATATCGTCTGCAATGCCGCCAATTTTTTCCGTAAATTCAGCCAACACATTCACTTGTTCAACGCTCTGTGAGACAGCCTTTGTAATGCCGTCCATATTCTGAGTAGCATTTTTAACTGCCTCCGCCCCGGATTGCGTTGCAAGATTGGCTTCCTGCGCCTGTTCCGCAATACTCATTCCGTAATGCTCGATTTCCTTGACCGTTGCGACCATTTCCTCTGCGGCGGCAGCAATCCCCTGCGTTTGCGTATCGACATTCCGCAAGTTAAATAACATCTCTGCCGAAAAAATCGCCGTTTCGCTTGCCTCAATAGACAGATGCACACAACGACTCATTTCCGTTGAAATATGGGACTGCATTTTTTCTGCAAGTTTTCTGATGAGGATAGATATCTCATCATCACCACTTGGTAAATTCATGAGTTTATTATCAAGAATATCCTGCAAAGCTTGTTTCAGGTTATTTTGAGAATCTGGAACTGGAGACTGGTTTTCTTCAAGGGTCATAGCCATACGTTTTTGTTGGTTTGCATCAAAGACAAATTTGATTCATGTTATAGTAACATAATTACATCTGATTACATGAAAAATCAGATATCACATTAGAATAATCTTATTAATAAACTATAAATTCCAACACACATAGAAAAAGCAGAAACCTGCCAAAAGGTGTTTCTGCTCCATGACTTTATTTTTATGCTTTAATCTTAATATGGGAATATTACATGGCGGGATTAAGCTGCGGATTCTCAACTATATCCCGGGCAACTTCCCGAACGGATAGCGTTCCATCTGTAAAAGCTCTTACAAGCCGCGTTTCCTGTTCTTGACGCCCCTCCAAAGAAATACCATCTTCTCCCTGAGAAACTTGTGACCGCACATAAGCATCCACCGCATGTGACGGAGCGCCTGCCCGTTGCAATTCTTTTTTTAATTGTATGATACCACCTTTTGCATTCATAGCGATAAATCCTTTTTTCTGAATGAATTGAATATAATTTACCATAAACAAAAAATCTTGTCAATTCCTAAACAGAAACAAAAAAAGTAAGTTTCACAGGAATAAATTGATTCATCCGCCATATCCCTATACTTACTTAAGCAGATGCCACACGATCATCATCACAATCATACGCCTATTGATCCATCAACCATCGGAGAAAAACGTCTGTGGTGGGCGGTTGGTGCAAACGTGCTTCTGACACTGGCGCAAATCATCGGCGGAGCTGTCTCCGGCTCTCTGTCCCTGATTGCCGATGCGCTTCACAATTTCAGCGATGCAGCCTCCCTGCTAATCGCTCTACTGGCCATTCGTATTGGACGCAGACCTGCGGACAACTTCAAAACCTTTGGATACAAACGCGCAGAAACGATTGCCGCGCTCATCAACCTCACTCTGCTTCTGGCCATAGGTGTCTATCTCTCCTATGAGGCCGTTATGCGTTTTATCTCACCGGAAGGTATTGAAGGCTGGATTGTGATTGTTGTCGCCGGAATCGCCCTGATTGTAGATTTGTTTACGGCCCTGCTGACATATCAGCAATCTAAAACCAGCATGAATATCCGTGCCGCATTCCTGCATAACCTGACAGACGCTTTGGCGTCGGTTGGTGTCATCATCAGCGGCACACTGATCCTGCTTTATGGATGGATCTGGACGGATGCCGCGATGACGCTGATGATTTCGGCTTATGTCCTTTGGCACGGGTTTCTGGAAATACCGAAAGTCATTCACCTTTTGATGGAAGGCGCACCGGAAGATATTGACATACAGGAGGTCATCGCCGCCATGGAACAGGAAAACGGAGTCTCCAATATTCATCACGTCCACATCTGGCAACTGGACGAACATAGAAACGCACTGGAAGCCCATGTCGTTCTGCAAAACGACGCGCATATGGATGAGGTTAAACTATCTCTGAAACAGATCTTAAAAGAGAAATTTCAAATCCAACATTCGACTTTGGAGTTTGAAAACACGCACTGCGGCGATGCGCATTAAGCAAAAATTTTCCAAGGAACTTGAACTTTTGCTCGTCTTACCATCAGATAGACAGGAAGGCATAGGCTCATGACACAGACTTTCAGGCATAACAGGTATAAACAGTATCGCGGCACGTTTTTTATTTTTCCCTCACTGATCCCTTTGATAGAGATTTTGCCATGGCTCCTCACCCTGGTCGGCTCTGCCGCCGGAGGGATTGTCGTCATCAGGGCCTTTTTGAAACAACATTACCGAAAAGTTTTGCTTTTTGGTGTTTTAACCCTTTCCATATTGGGAACAGGGGGTCTATTTATCATGGCACACGCAAACCACCAATTTGAAAACGCCGGATCGCAATTGGTGGCGGAAAGTGACTGGTCGAATCTGGAAACGAAAACCGCCTTGCCGCCCTACTCTTTTCCTGCCCCGCCTTATCTCTGGGACGGACAAGAATTACAAAATGTCTGGACGGTACGGTCAAGAGAAACCCTCCTCTCCACACCAATTTTAACGGATGAGATTATGCTGATCGGCACGTTTAAAAACACCTTGCAGGCCCGCGCACTTAAGGATGGCTCCCTTCTATGGACTTTGAAAAAAAATAACCCGATTTACTCCCCCCCAAAGGTCGTTCAAGACAAAATTTATGTCGGAGAAGGACTGCACATGGCAGCCAACTCGAAACTAAGCGCCCTGTCCTATCCCGACGGTACAGTTCTATGGGAGCGGGAATTTCCAAGTCATCTTGAATCTTATCCTGTCATGGATGAGAAAAATAAACATTTATGGATTGCCGGCGGCGCGACAGGACTCTGGTGTCTTAACGCCGACACGGGAACAAAACTCTGGTGG
>CAKZKV010000067.1 GCA_937124505.1 uncultured Alphaproteobacteria bacterium | reverse complement strand
AAAATCAAAGCCGTGACGACCTTTACCGTGATCGCCGATATTGCGCGCAATGTGGCGGGAGACGCGGCGATTGTGGAATCTATTACCAAGCCGGGTGCGGAAATTCATGATTACCAACCGACCCCAAAGGACATTGTGCGGGCCAAGGGCGCAGACATTATTTTCTGGAACGGCCTGAATCTGGAACGCTGGTTCGAGCGTTTTTTACAGGACGTGGACGATGTGCCGAGTGTCATCGTATCTGATGGGGTGGAGCCGTTATCTATTTATGAAGGGCCCTACAGCGGCAAGCCGAACCCGCATGCGTGGATGTCCACGGCCAATGCCCTGATTTATATTGAAAACATCCGCAAGGCGTTCGTAGAGCTCGACCCCGAAAATACGGATATATATAACAGAAATGCAGCGGCCTATGCGGATCAGGTGCGCGGCATTCAGGAAGAACTGAAAACGTCTCTGGCGGACATTCCCGCAGGGGCGCGTTATCTGGTGACCAGTGAAGGGGCATTCAGCTATCTGGCCAAAGATATGAACCTGAAAGATATTTATCTCTGGCCGATCAATGCCGACCAGCAAGGCACGCCGCAGCAGGTGCGCCATATGATTGATCTGGTACGGGAGAAAAACATTCCCGTTGTGTTCAGCGAAAGCACGATTTCCGACCGCCCGATCAAACAGGTCGCCAGTGAAACAGGCGTGCATTATGGCGGCATTTTATACGTTGACTCCCTGAGTGAGCCGGACGGTAAAGTGCCAAGCTATCTGGATTTGCTGAAAGTCACGACCGGCACAATTGCCAACGGATTTAGAGAGGCGGCACAATGAGTCAGGCGTTTATCCATCTCGAAAATGTCGGGGTTGTCTATCCGAACGGACATCATGCTTTGGAAGGGGTCACGGCAGACCTTTCTCCCGGAACGATCTGTGGTCTGGTCGGCGTGAACGGCGCCGGGAAATCGACTCTCTTCAAAAGCATTATGGGGTTTATCACTCCAACAAGCGGAAAGGTCGAGATTACGGGGCTGCCCGTGAAGCAGGCCCTGAAGAAAAACATGGTGTCTTATGTGCCGCAAACCGAAGAAGTGGACTGGAATTTCCCGGTCCTGGTCGAAGACGTGGTGATGATGGGGCGCTATGGCTATATGAACTTTTTACGCCGTCCCTCCCAGGCGGACAAGAAAGCTGTTGACGAAGCGCTGCAACGGGTCGGGATGCAGGATTACCGCAAGCGCCAGATCGGCGAACTTAGCGGTGGGCAGAAAAAACGGGTCTTTGTTGCGCGTGCTCTGGCGCAGGGCGGAAAAATCATCTTGCTGGACGAACCCTTTACGGGCGTGGATATCAAAACCGAAGACTCTCTGATTGCCTTGTTCCGTATTCTGGCGGAAGAGGGGCGTTTGATGTTGGTTTCAACGCATAATCTTGGCAGCGTTCCGGGCTTCTGCGACACGGTGATGATGGTGAACAAGACCCTTCTGGCCTATGGTCCCGTGGAAACTACCTTTACGCAGGACAATCTGGCCGCAGCGTTTGGCGGCATGCTGCGTCATCATCAATTAATGGGCGATGAGTTGCATGACGATCCCGATGCGCGCGGCGTGACCGTCCTGACGGACGATGAACGGCCTCTGGTTCTGTACGGCGAACAGGGCGGGCAGAAAATCGTGCGCACCAAAGAAACTGCGGGGGAAGGGATAGGCCGGCATGATTGAGTATCTTCTGGAACCCTTTGCCTATGAATACATGGTCAAGGCCATATGGGTGAGCGCTCTGGTGGGCGGTGTGTGCGCGTTTCTGTCCTGTTACATGATTTTAAAGGGCTGGTCGTTGATGGGTGACGCGCTGGCGCACTCCATTGTACCGGGCGTGGCCTTTGCTTACCTGCTGGCATTGCCCTATGCCATTGGGGCGTTTTTTGCGGGAATTCTGGCGGCGGGCGGTATGGCCTTTGTGAAGCAGAAAACAAAGCTGCGCGAAGACGCGGTGATCGGGCTGGTTTTTACGACTTTTTTCGCAATCGGTCTGGTGCTGGTGTCGATCAACCCTATGGCAGTCAATATTCAGGCGATTATTCTGGGGAATATTCTGGCGATTTCGGATCAGGACGTGCAGCAGGTGATCATCATTTCCCTGGTCGTTTTGAGTGTCCTGCTCTTAAAATGGAAGGACTTTCTGGCAGTGTTTTTTGATGAGGGGCATGCCCGCAGTATCGGCCTGCCAACGTCTTTTTTAAAAATTGTTTTCTTTACACTCCTGAGTGCCGCGACCGTGGCCGCCTTGCAAACCGTGGGGGCCTGTCTTGTGATTGCCATGGTGGTGACGCCCGGCGCAACGGCCTATTTGCTGACAGATCGTTTTGGGGTCATGGTCTGGATCGCAATCACCATAGGAACGCTCAGCAGCGCACTTGGTGCTTACCTTAGCTATTTCCTCAATACCAATCCCGGCGGCTTTATTGTGCTGATTGAAACGGCCTTGTTCCTGAGCGCCTTCCTGTTCGCGCCAAAATACGGGTTGATCTCCCAGAAAAGGGCCGTGAACAAACACAGGGAGGCGTTATGATGGAGCTGATTCATGAGTATCTTCTGGAGCCGTTGTCTTATGATTTTATGCAGCGCGCGCTCTTGATTTCCCTGCTGATCGGGATTGTGTGTTCAGTCTTTTCCTGCTTCCTGATTTTAAAGGGCTGGTCGCTGATGGGAGACGCGGTATCGCATGCGATTTTGCCCGGTCTGGCGGCGGCCTATGTGATCGGGTTGCCGCTGCTGGTCGGGGCATTTGCGGCGGGGCTGTTTTGTGCGCTCTCGACCGGGTATCTGAAAAATAACAGCCGCGTGCGGGAAGATGCGGTGATGGGGATCGTGTTCTCCGCCATGTTTGCGCTTGGACTGGTGATGATGACACGGATTGAGAGCGATGTGCACCTCCTGCATGTCCTGTTCGGGAATGTTTTAGGAATATCTTCCAGTGATTTGTGGCAGGCAGGCAGCATCGCCGCAATCTGTTCGGCCATCATGCTGCTGAAGCGCCGCGATCTGGCCTTGTATTGTTTCGATCCTGCGCATGCCGCGGTGATCGGCGTGCCGGTAAAGGTCTATCACTTCGGCCTGTTGGTTTTGCTTGCCCTGACGGTTGTGTCGGCGTTAAAGGCCGCCGGGATTATTCTGGTGATTGCCATGCTGATTGCACCGGGCGCGATCGGGTTCATGGTGACCCGGTCCTTTGACCGCATGTTGATGGTTGCGGTTTCGGCATCGGTTTTTTCCTGTCTGGGCGGGACAATTCTCAGCTTTCATCTGGATGCAGCGACCGCGCCGCTGATTGTCGTGATACAGGCGATTCTGTTTCTTCTTGCCCTCGTGATTGGCAAAAGAACATCCCATAGCAGAAAGGGCGAGCATGGCTCAGGAACAGCAGCCACCGCTGGTTGATGCACAAACGCAGGCCAAATGGTTTTCCCATGTGCGCAAAGCACATCTGACGGAAACGACGGAAGATTACGTCGAACTTATTGCCGACCTGATCCAGGCCCGTCACGAAGCCCGTCTGAGTGATCTGGCAGACAGGATGGGTGTCTCCCCTCCAACGGTCAGTAAAATCCTCGCCCGGTTAAAAGAGGAGGGGTATATCGAAATGCAACCTTACCGCTCGATCTTTCTGACAAAAAAGGGAGAGGCGCTGGCAAAAAAATGCAAGGAACGTCACCAGATTATTCTTGAGTTCCTTATCAAACTGGGGGTTAGTGAAAAAACGGCGGAATATGATGCGGAAGGGATTGAGCATCATATCAGCGAAGAGACTCTAAAAATTATGAAGGCCTTCAAGAGGTGAGTGTTGTTTCTCGCATCCCACAACGAAAGAAGGCCGCACTTATAAAAGTGCGACCTTCCGACAGGGAGGGAGGGGGAAAACCTTATTATTGAGTGATGAACTCCTTA
>CAKZKV010000066.1 GCA_937124505.1 uncultured Alphaproteobacteria bacterium | reverse complement strand
CGACTGTCACGCAATGCGACCTGAACTATGAAGGGTCGATTACCGTTGACAGTGACCTGCTGAAACAGGCGAATATACTCCCCTATGAACAAGTAGATGTTCTGGACATTACAAACGGTGCGCGTTTCACGACTTATGCCATTGAGGGAGAAGCCGGTTCCGGCATTATCGGCATTAACGGCGCCGCTGCCAGACTGGTACAACAGAGCGATCTGGTCATCATCTGCGCTTATGCGAGCATGAGCGAAGAAGAGGCAAAAAGCTATTCGCCAACCATTTTGCTGATGACAGACGACAATAAAATTAAGTCATAAGACATAAATCATTTGAAAATCATTCTCATCTCCGCTATGACTAAGAGATAGACAAAGAGGGAGAAGAGAAAATGACAGCAGATCCGTTTATAACAAAAATTGAGGGACAGAACCCTGACGGTTATGAGGCGAACCTGGCAGAAGGAGACACGGTCACAGTCCAAATCAAAGACCCGAAAGCAAGACAAAGTATGACGGCTCCCCCAGTTATGACAGAGGCAACGGGTTTTATCACAGATGTTGACAACGTCAACGGCCTGTACCGAATAACGCTCTCTGACGGACAAATCCTTCACATGGATACCCGCATTGTTGATGAGTATATGGAGCAGAGGCAGATACCTGAAATCACAGCTCCGCAAGAAATGCCTGCCCTTTGCCCATAAGGCAACTAAAACCGCATCGTAGCCATTTGTGAATAGAGCAGTTTGCAAAAAGACCTTGCATCAAGTTATTTTTTTATAATAAAAATGCATGATAAAATTTAAAATACGGAGTGTGTAACAAATGAGTAACATAAATTATGCGCAAGCTGCTACCACAGCCATAAATCAGAATAATAATTTAAGACGTTTCTTTGCTTCTGGCGCAGACAATTATTTTGTCTTTTTCCGCGAGGGAGTTCCTGATGATATAGATTTACCGCCTTGTTCATCTACTGGTACAATCACTCAGGAAGAACCTCAAGACGTCCCTGCCTTTTATTATGAAGGGTATCAGACACCGGAAGAAGCGCAAGCTGCCGCTGAAGCTTTTAGACGGGTATCTCCTCACATTGCGTCCCCTGCGTACCAGATCAACAGAGACGATGGACACATGACATTTCAAGAGATCACCACATCCGTGGCCCTTGAGAGATAGAACTCCCTGCAAAGTAATATACTTGCACAAGCTCTAACAGGTTTAAAGGAACAATAACCTGTTTTCATCCCTGTAAAAATTGAAGAAGAGGCCGCTTCGCCCTGAGCTCATAACAAAAAGACCTTGCATCCCGCAAGGTTTTTGCCTATAACGCGCATAGATTACCAAGATCAACAAGAATCATAGTTAAGAACAAGGATTAAATTATGTCACGCGAAACCCCTATCGAACATTACCGTAACTTTGGGATTATGGCGCATATTGATGCGGGAAAAACCACAACAACAGAGCGTATTCTGTATTACTCCGGTAAATCTCATAAAATCGGTGAAGTTCATGACGGCGCAGCCACCATGGACTGGATGGAGCAGGAGCAGGAGCGCGGGATTACGATTACATCCGCCGCGACGACAACATTCTGGCAAATCAAAGCGGACAGCCCGTTCGCAGGCATCCAGCACCGTTTCAACATTATCGACACACCGGGACACGTTGACTTCACGATTGAAGTTGAGCGTTCGCTTCGTGTTCTTGACGGCGCGGTTACAGTTCTGGACGCCAATGCCGGGGTGGAACCACAAACAGAAACCGTCTGGCGTCAGGCAGATAAATACCGCGTTCCGCGCATGATCTTCGTTAACAAAATGGACAAGATCGGCGCTGATTTCTACAATTGCATTAAATCCATTGAAGACCGCTTTGGCGCGACACCTCTGGTGATCCAGCTTCCCATTGGTGCGGAAAATGATTATGCTGGTCACATTGATCTGGTCAAAATGAAAGCCATCGTCTGGGACGGCGAGCAACTGGGCGCCTCTTTCAGCGAACAGGAAATCCCTGCTGACCTGCAAGACAAGGCTGCTGAATACCGTGAGAAGATGATTGAACTGGCCGTCGAGCAGGATGACGCCGCGATGGAAGCCTATCTGGAAGGGACAGAGCCGGATATCAACACGCTAAAAAAATGCATCCGTAAAGGAACCATCAACAACTCCTTTAACCCGGTTCTGTGTGGAACGGCCTTCAAAAACAAAGGCGTCCAAACCATGCTTGACGCGGTTGTCGATTACCTGCCATCTCCGCTGGATATCGGTAATGTGAACGGCTCCGATGTGGATGATGCCGAAAAGAAAATGACACGTCCTCCTGAGGATGATGCACCGTTTTCTGCACTGGCGTTCAAAATCATGAACGACCCGTTTGTTGGCTCCCTGACCTTTGCACGCGTCTATTCGGGAACACTCGAAGCCGGCTCATACACCATGAACACCGTCAAAGGCAAAAAAGAACGTGTTGGCCGTATGCTGCTGATGCACTCCAACTCTCGTGAAGAAATCAAAGAAGCCCGCGCCGGCGATATTATTGCCCTCGTAGGCCTGAAAGACACCACAACAGGGGACACGCTCTGCGATGGCGCCAAGCCAATCGTTCTGGAGCGTATGGAATTCCCTGATCCGGTGATCGAGATTGCAGTTGAGCCAAAAACCAAAGCCGATCAGGAAAAAATGTCAACGGCCCTGCAACGTCTGGCTGCCGAAGACCCCTCCTTCCAGGTTTCTGTGGATCACGAATCCGGCCGGACCATTATGAAAGGTATGGGCGAGCTGCACCTTGATATTCTGGTTGACCGTATGAAACGC
>CAKZKV010000065.1 GCA_937124505.1 uncultured Alphaproteobacteria bacterium | reverse complement strand
TGATAAAATATTTTCAATACAGCGGCGGAAATTCACGACCTGAATCGTCAAAACGGGTTCGTTCCCTCTCACGTCGAGGCTAATTTGAAGTTTATCGCTTTCATAGAGAGTTATAATGTCTTTCAAAAACACCGCCATGTTCGTACTGGTCACGTCTTCCAGTTTCTCTCCTCTGGCAAATTCCAGATACGCATCCAGCATTTTTTCCATTTCTTCCAGATCGGCCTGCATATCTTCTGCATCTTTCTGATTATCCAACATGGAAAGTCCCAGTTTGATCCTTGTCAGAGGTGTCCGCAAATCGTGGGACACTCCGGCCAACATAGCGGTACGCTGTTCAATCTGACGACGAATGCGGCGTTGCATTGTTTCAAAGGCTTCCGAAGCTTGCCGCACTTCCCTTGCACCTTTTGGTTTCCCCAGACTAACTTGCCGTCCCTTCCCCATCAGGGACGCAGCCGCCGCCAAACGGCGGATCGGGCGTATCTGATTCCTCAGGAAAAGAATTGAAATCAATAAAAGAGTGAAGGATGATCCGACCAATAAAAGAACAAAGACATATCCTGAAGACGAAAACAGACGGTTTTCAGGTACTCTCACTTTCAGCAGCCCGTTATCTAAAGCCACATAAATTGTTATTATTTTATCTTCTCTATCAAATTCCACGACATGCGGATTATCAAGTCCCCAATTTAAAGTTTTTAGCAAAGGACTGAGAATCAGAGATTCCTTAAAACTGTAATCAGGAAGAGCGCCGAACACAGGCACTGTTTTTTGCTGCAAATCAATATCTATGGCGAGATGCTGTTTTAAATAGCTCTTCAGTATATGATATCGTTCTTCTGAATAATTATTCTCTAGCTGATCTGCTACAATCGCAATTTCTCCAACCAGTGCAAACGCCAGACGGCGGGTCACCTTGTTCCAGTGATTGTCCCAGAAAACAGTGACAGCAATAATTTGCGCCAGAATAACCGGAAGGGCCATAATCAGCAGGGATCGCCCCATCAGGGTCTGCGGCAGGTAATGGCGAATACTCATTTATATTACTCTTAACATATAGCCTTTTCCACGCACAGTCTTTAAAAGACGTGGATTGGCGGGGTCTTCTTCAAGCTTTTTACGCAGGCGCGTTACCTGTACATCAATGGCTCGCTCCGTTCCGCTCATTCCACAACGTTCCGCCAGAACCTCTCTGGAAACGGAATCATTGGGCGTTTTCAACAGAGATGACAAGAGCCTTGTTTCCAGTTCCGTCAGTAAAATATGGTCCGTTCCGTCCTCATTACGGCTTAAAATTCCCTGATCCATATCGAACCAATAGGGGCCGATATGAACCATTTTTACTTCAGTCTTTTTGGGGACACGCCTTAATAACGCTTTAATGCGCAAAACAAGTTCTTTTGGGTCAAATGGTTTTGCCAGATAATCATCCGCACCTTTTTCCAATCCTTCAATGCGGTTTTCGACTTCTCCCAAGGCAGTTAGGAGAATAACGGGTGTTTTATCATGCCGGGAACGCAATTCATCCGTAAATTCAAAGCCGCTTTGCCCCGGCATCATGACATCCGCCACAATCAGATCAACCTCAAAATTTTTCAGGATTTCTTTTCCCTCCGCGGCATTTGCAGCCCCCATGGACACAAATTCGTTCTTCCACAAATAACGCGTCACCAGTGTACGAATGCGTTCATCATCATCTATGACCAGTATGTGAGGCTGTTCACTATGCAACATTTTTATTTTTTCTTGCGCTTTCGTCGTTTATTTCACTTTACCTTTTTTAAAACTCTTTGCTAATCTAAAAAAATGTCAACTTCATTCGAAGATAGAACAGGCTTGATCTGGTATAATGGCGGGTTTGTAAACTGGCCCGATGCCAAATTTCATGTCCTGACACACGGCCTTCATTACGCCAGCTCGGTTTTTGAAGGCGAACGCGCCTATAAAGGTAAGATATTCCGCTCGGAAGACCACTCAAAACGCCTGATTAAATCTGGTGAAATTCTGGGCATGACCATTCCTTACAGTGTTGAGGAACTGGAAAAGGCCAAATATGACGTGCTGGAGAAAAACAACCTGACAGACGCCTATATACGCCCTGTTGCCTGGCGCGGTGCAGAACAGCTTGGGATATCCGCCCAACAAACAAAAATTCATGTGGCGATTGCCGCCTGGGAATGGCCGAGCTATTACCCCGCAGAAATCCGTGAGAACGGCATCAAACTGATCACGGCCCCGTGGCATCGCCCCGCTGCTGATTGCGCCCCAACGCAAAGCAAGGCCGCCGGGCTTTACATGATCTGCACCATGTCAAAGCACTGGGCCGAAGAAAGAGGATGCCACGACGCATTGATGCTGGATTACCGTGGACATGTTGTGGAGGCCACATCAGCCAACTTCTTTATGGTCAAAAACGGCGTGCTGGTAACGCCGCCACCTGATTGCTTTCTGAACGGCCTGACTCGCCAGACAGTGATTGAACTGGCAAAGAAACTGGAGGTTCCCTTTGAAGAACGCTTCATCATGCCGGAAGAACTGAAAGACGTACAGGAAGTTTTCCTGACGGGAACTGCCGCTGAAGTCACCGCAGTCGGGAAGATCAACGACCAGACATACACAGTCGGCCCTGTCACACGAAAGCTTCGGGATGCCTACGAGAAACTGGTTCAATCCTGATCCGGTCTCGGCTGATCCGCACATCGTTTTTTTTCGTTTTTGCTATTCGCCTTATCCGCTAGCTGGTATAATTGTCTTTGTCATTTACCCTTGCAAATAGATAAGGAATAAAGCCATGCCTGCAACAGACTCGGACGTCAAATTACTCCCCCATCAAGTTAAAATCGAAGCATGGGATGTTTGTCTGGACAGTAAAGACCGCAGGAAAAACAATACCCCCCAGAGGCGGGCACTGGTTCATGACTTTGGCGACCGCCTGACCCTGAACTGGGGAAAGGATTATCCCTCCGGGGTCAAGATTGAAGGTGATACCGTTGTCAATGGCGATCTTGACGTCACAGACGGCCTTCTAACCGCACAGGTGCATGTTTTGAAAGGGTGGGAATTTCTTTGTAATCCGCCGGCTATCCACCTTATTGCATCGGAGCTTGTGCTGCATAACAAAGAACTTCAGGAGAAGAAAAGAAATGTCGCCCTTGCCCATATGGAAGGCGATGTTCTGACTATTAATCACAAAAAAGGATATGAAGGCGGGGTCAGAATTGAAGGAGATGTCAAAATTACGGATGACGTCCATATCGAAGGAAACCTTGTTGTGAAACGAGAAGGACTCAACATAGCCGGAGGACCGCATATGTCTCTGACGATGGATATCGTTCAGGAACTCCTCAACTTGCGCAAAGAGGTCAAGGAATTAAAAGCAGAAATTGCAAAACTGAAATAACTGGAACAGCACATGAGCATTTCAGAAGAAATCGAAGATTATGTCGGTGAGGATTTTGCAGAAGCCATGGGAAAGGCCGAGGAAATCTGGGGAACGGTGAATGGAGCCTATGCTGCCTATAAATACGGCAAGGATGCCCTGATATTCATCGGCATTATTGATAAGCCCGAAGATCCACTTAAAAAAATACATGAAGCCCTTCTTGAGATTCAGGAGCAACTGGATAAAATTCTCGGCGCACTTGAGAAAGTCCGTCTGGAGCAGGCCGG
>CAKZKV010000064.1 GCA_937124505.1 uncultured Alphaproteobacteria bacterium | reverse complement strand
GTCCCGCCATAAACATGCTGCCCCGGCTCTACATTTTGCGGCAGCGTCTCCCCGGTAATCAGGGCCGCATCAATCGCACTTTCCCCTTGCAGAATTGTGCCGTCAACGGGAATTTTCTCACCTGAGGCGACAAAAACGTTCATCCCCGCCTGCAAGTCCCGAATCAGTACACGGCGGGTGGTTTCCCCGTCTTTCACAACTGCAAACCCGGACAGAGTTTGCAGCAAGTCCGTTGCTGCGCTTCTGGCGTTCCGCCGCGCCCGAAAATCCAGATACCGCCCGATCAGCAGGAAAAACATCAGCATCACGGCGGAATCAAAATAAACATGTTCCCCCTGCCGCATGATTTCCGAAAAACTCATGACACAGGCCAGTATCAGGGCCAGAGAGATCGGCACGTCCATGTTCGTATGTCCGTTCTTCAGGGCGTTATACGCCGATAAAAAAAACGGGCGCCCGGAAAAGGCAATGGCCGGAACGGCGATCAAGGCAGAAATCCAGTGCATGAGTTCGCGGGTGGCCAGTCCCATGACTTCGGTACTGGTACTCCACAGGCCAACAGAGAACAGCATGATATTGCCCATTGCAAACCCGGCAACACCCAGGCACATCAACAAAAAGCGGTTTTCATGCTCCGCCGTGTTTTTTTCCGTATCCGGGTTATAGGGCGAAACCTGATAGCCCAGCGTTTCGACTTTGGACGCAAAGTCATTGGCGCGAGAAAGTTCGCCATTCCAGACAATGCGAAGCTTTCCGGTTGAAAAGTTCAATCTGGCTTCCTGCACGTCAGGCTGCTCTTTTAAGGAAGATTCAATTTTCTGGATGCATCCGGCGCAATGCACCCCGCCAATCAACAGGGAAAGTTCCTGCTCTCCGTTATCATTGGCTGTCACCAGCCCTTCATATCCGTCAGCCTGTAAGGGCTTATTCATGTGAGTCTTTTGTTTTGTTCAGTTCTTCGGCTTTTTCAATGATCTCATTGTAATTCAATCCGACCTCATAGGCGTTCTCGACCACAAGCCCAGTATGAGTGGACAGCGCCATGTAAACAAAATAGGCATCAACGCTTAAGAAAACAGAGAATAAACCCAGAAACATCCATAAAACCCACCAGCCGCTTTCTTTTTTTTGTGGTGTTTGTTGTTCCATGCGCTTACCTCTTACTGACAAAACGGGATTGGTATTCATCAACCGTGCCGTCAGACAGGTCTTTGAGGGTGAAGATGATGTCCTTATGGCCTTCTGCGGGCTTGGGTGCCTGCACAAACACTTTATATTTGCCGACACTGTCCGCCGGGACATAAATATTGTCTGTTGTGATATTACCGGCACTGTTCAGGGTCATCTCAGCCCCCTCAACACCGCTGACGCTCAGGCTGAAGGTTTTATGTTCATGCGATTTATTGAGAATTTTCAGGTCATAACCGTTACGGATATTGCCGTTACTCAGTTGCACAAACAGCGGATTCCGGTCATGCAAGACCGTCAAATCCATCAAATCGCGGTTAATCAGGGCATTGAGCATCAGGGACCCGACAATCAAGATCACGAGGCTGTAATAAAGGGTGCGCATACGGAAGATTTTAAACGGTTCCGGCGTTTCCCCTCTGGCGCGCTGTTCGCTGCGGCGTTCGGTATCATAGGCAATCAATTGCCGCGGCAAACCGACCTTGTCCATGATCTCGTCACAGGCATCGGCGCACAAGCCGCAGGCAATACATTCCATCTGCAACCCGTCACGGATATCAATGCCCGTCGGGCAGACATGCACACAGGCATGGCAGTCGATACAATCGCCAAGCCCCGTCCAGTCAGCACCTTTTTTATGCTTCCCACGCGGTTCCCCGCGTTCCTTGTTATACCCAATAATCAGGGTGTCCTTGTCAAACATGGCCGACTGGAACCGGGCATAGGGACACATGAACGTACAGACCTGCTCCCGCGCAAACCCGGCCATCAGGTAGGTGGAGCCCGTCAGTCCGGCAACAAACCATAAAACCGTTGTAGAGACATTCAGGTTCAGGAAGTTTTGCACCAGTGTCGGCGCATCATTGAAATACAACACGAACGTTCCCGCCGTCAGGAAGGAAATCACAATCCAGATAATATGTGTAGCCACCAGCTTCCATATCTTTTCAAATGTCCATGGGCCTTCACGCAGTCTTTTGCGTTTGGTGCGGTCGCCCTGCACAATCCTCTCTACCCAGATAAAAAGATCCGACCAGACGGTGTGAAAACAGAAATACCCACACCATACCCGCCCGAACAGGCTGGTCACAAAGAACAACAAGATAGCCGCCAAAATCAGAATTCCGGTCAGGATGTAAACTTCCTGTGGCCAGATTTCAAACCAGAACCAGTAGGCCCGGCCATGATTCAGATCAATCAACACGGCCTGATCCGGCGCATTCGGGCCCCGGTCCCAGCGGATAAACGGCGCGATATAATAAATCGCCAGACAGACAATCATCGCCAGCCATTTCAGGTTCCGATATGTCCCGGACACCCGCTTCGGATAGATGCGTTCCTGTTTCTTGAATAACTGAATGTCCTGGGTATCATCGCTCATACAAGCCTGGCCCTGTTCCTTATGGTTGTCTTGATTACTCTTCCATAGACTTCACGGGTGAGAGAATAGATGTAGGTTCTTTTGCTGCTTCTTCAACACCTCCGCCCAGCTGATGAACATAAACCGTCAACTGACGAATTGTATTATCATCCAGCCGCTCATTCCATGCCGGCATCAAACTGTTACGGGCATTATACACGGTTTCATAAATATCTGCACGTTCTCCGCCATAAAGCCAGATTCCATCCGTCAGGTTCGGTGCGCCAAACTCATGCATGCCTTTGGCATCAGGGCCGTGGCAGGACGCACAGTTCTGCTGAAAAATTTGATGACCCGGCATCTGTGTGACATCTTCATCAGAAGAAAGCGCCATCACATATTCAACCACTTCGTCGATCTGCTCCTTATTCAGTAATCCTTCCTTCCCGAAAGCCGGCATCTGGGAGAGACGCGTATCAAGATTATCCGCACGGATTCCATATTCCAGCGTTGTATGAATGGCGTCCATCGTGCCGCCCCACAGCCAGTCATCATCGTTCAGGTTTGGATACCCGATCCCGCCTTCCGCACCAGTTCCGTGACAAACAGCGCAGTTATCCTTGAACGCCGCCCGGCCACCGGCCATTGCAAAAGCGTATAGCCCCGGATCGTCCATAATCTGGTGAAATTCGGCCTTTTCAAAGTCGGACAGATATTGCTGCTGACGCTGCACGATTTCCTGCTGACTTTCCTGCAACTCCTTGAATTGCGTATAGCCGGAGGTTCCTTCCGTCGCACCGCCCGGAACCGGCCACGCCGGATAAACCACAAAATACCAGATAGACCAGATAATACTGATAACCCAGACCCATATCCACCAGCGCGGCAGCGGGTTATTCAGCTCTTTCAGGCCGTCCCATTCATGGCCCGTGGTTTCCACGCCGCTAATTTCATCAATGTCTTTCTTTTTATCGTCACTCATCACTGTCATTCCTTAAAGGTATGTTTCCGTGTTCTTTAAACTTTTCTTTGGCGCCCGGCCAAAACAGCCAGATCAAAATTCCCACAAACAGGAAAAAGAAAAACAGGAGGCCGATGATACCGACTGTCGCGTCTGCGTAGAGTTCTTTCATTATTCCTCCTTGCTCGCCATATTGGTCTCAGCCGTTGAAGGATCAACGTCTTTGGTGGCCTCGAAATCAACCATTGTCCCCAGAACCTGCAAATACGCGACCAGTGCGTCCATCTCGGAAATCATGTTCGGCTGTCCATCAAAGTCCCGCGCATTGACTTTTTCGCCGTAACGCTCCATCAGGCCGGTTGTATCACCCCGCGGTTCACCGATGGCCTGTGCTTTTGCGTCCTTTTCGGCATTCTTGATCATGTCTTCGGAGTAAGGAACGCCAATGATTTTTAATGTCTCCAGATGCGGACGCATATCAAGATTCGCACCATTATTCATTAAAAATCCAAAAGACGGCATGATGGACTCCGGCACCAGATCCCGTGGCTCAATCAGGTGAGCAACATGCCATTTATCGGAATATTTTCCGCCCACACGCGCCAGATCAGGCCCGGTTCTTTTTGACCCCCATTGGAACGGGTGGTCATACATGCTTTCCGCCGCCAGAGAATAATGCCCGTAACGTGTGACCTCATCCCGCAGGGGACGAATCTGCTGTGAATGGCAGTTGTAACACCCTTCCCGTATGTAAATGTTATACCCGGCCAGCTCCAGAGGTGTGTAGGGACGTACGCCTTTCACAGGTTCGATCACGGTTTCCTTGCGAAACAAAGGAATAATTTCCACGATCCCCCCGACCAGCACCGTCAGGATGATGCCGATCAGCAGGATAATCGAATTTTTTTCCAGAAATTCGTGGTGTTTAAAAGGATTTTTCATTGTTGCGTTTTCTCCTTATTCCGCCGGCTTTAATGCGGCGTCCCCTTCTTGGCTGGCATTTCTTGGTTGTCTTGGATTACCGTCCTTGTCCACTTCCCCAACGGCGACATCCCCGCGGATAGTCCGGTAGAAGTTATAACACATGATCAAGGCGCCACTCAGGTATAACAACCCGCCAAGGGCCCGGATGACATAGAACGGATGCATAGCGACCACACTTTCCACAAAGGAATAGTTCAGGAAGCCGAGATCATCATAAGAGCGCCACATCAGGCCCTGCATAATGCCGGACACCCACATGGAGGAGATGTAAAAAACAATTCCCAAACTCGCAACCCAAAGATGCAGGCTCACCAGTTTCAGGGAATAGACTTCCTCGCGTCCCCACAATTTCGGCACCAGATAATAAAGCGCTCCAAAGGTAATAAACCCAACCCATCCCAGTGCCCCGGAGTGAACGTGACCAACCGTCCAGTCGGTATAGTGGGACAGGGAGTTCACCGCACGAATAGCCATCAGCGGCCCTTCAAAGGTACTCATCCCGTAAAAAGCAAGCGCCACGACCATAAACTGGATCACGGGGTCTTTGCGTAATTTTTCCCACGCCCCGGACAGGGTCATGATCCCGTTGATCATCCCGCCCCAGCTTGGCATCCACAGCATGATGGAGAACGTCATCCCCAATGTCTGCGCCCAGTCCGGCAGCGCCGTATAGTACAGGTGGTGCGGTCCGGCCCAGATATAGATAAAGATCAGCGACCAGAAGTGAACAATGGACAAACGGTACGAATAAACCGGGCGTTCCGCACGTTTTGGAACGAAGTAATACATCATGCCCAAAAATCCCGCCGTCAGGAAGAATCCAACCGCATTATGGCCGTACCACCACTGGATCATCGCGCTCTGGACACCGGATGGCACGGAGTAACTCTTCGCCCCCAGCCATTCCACAGGTATGATTACATTATTTCCAAGGTGCAGCACCGCCACCGTAATAATAAATGCCAGATAGAACCAGTTCGCCACATACAGGTGCGGCTCTTTCCGGTTGATAACCGTCATCATGAAAATAAGCAGATACACAACCCAGACAATGGTCAGCCACAGATCGGCATACCATTCCGGCTCGGCATATTCTTTTCCTTGCGTCACACCCAGAACATAGCCAACCGCCGCGATCACAATAAACGCCTGATAGCCCCAGAAGGTAAATTTGGCCAGACCATCGCCCCCCCACAGACGCGCCCGGCATGTTCTCTGGACAACGTAATAGCTGGTCGCAAACAGGGCGTTCCCGCCAAAGGCAAAAATCACCGCCGATGTATGCAGGGGCCGCAGGCGGCCAAAATTCAGATACGGCTCAACATTCAGATCGGGAAAGGCCAGTTGTGTGGCGATAAACACACCCGCCATCATGCCGACAACGCCCCAGAAGCAGGTCGCAATGACGAACATCCTGACAATCTCATAGTTATAATCAGGTACGTCCTGGTTTTTTGTGATGGTTTCTGTTGTCATATCTTGTCCTCGTTACATCAAATTGGCTCCGGCCATCAGGAACAACCAGATAGCACTCCAAACCATCATGCCTTGTGTCACACGCTGCATGGTTTTGGGAAATTTCATTTTCAATGACTGGCCGAAAAAGGCCATCATTACCAAAGCGGGAATCGTTCCCGCACCGAACGCCGCCATGGCGAAACCGGCGCTCCAGACACTTGACGCTGTGGAGGCCGCCATAAGAGCAGAAACCACCAGACCGCACGGCATAAAACCCAGCAAAATTCCAATCAGATATTGTGAAATCAGACTGCGTTTTTGCGAAAGAACCTGAAACGCATTTGAAATCCAGTGATAAGGCGTGCGGACATTCAACACATCCAGCCACATAAAATACTTTTTCAGATCAGGAAAGGCGTTAATCAGGAAAATCAGGGCCGCGGTCATCAGAAGAGGCGCAATCACCAGTGAGCGGATCGGCAGGAACAAAAAAGCCAGATTTAGAACAGACGCCAGCAACATCGCCAGAGCGGTATAGGTCGTTATGCGTCCAAGATGATACGGCAACAACAAGGCCCCGCTCAGTTTCTGCAGATTGCCGGACATCGACAA
>CAKZKV010000063.1 GCA_937124505.1 uncultured Alphaproteobacteria bacterium | reverse complement strand
AGATTCTATCAGAGAAAAACTGGCTCTCGCGCATGGAAAAGGAGGATTTCAGGGCCCTCACCCCGCTGATCTACCTCCATATCACCCCCTACGGCGCGTTTGATCTCGATATGCGTAAAAGCCTCTTCCCGGAGCCGGAGGGGCTCAAAATAGCTGTTTGAAATATGAGGATATAAAATGACAAGGACGCTACAAGTTATAAGTTTACAAACTTGCATATTTTTCTCTATGCGATTTTTATATCCTGCTTTTCTATTGATAGTGATTGTATTCTCCTACCCCGCCTTGGCCTTTTCTGACTGTGGTGAGGTGATGCCCAAGATAAAAGAAAAGTATACGCTGTTTCAATCACTTCACGCCGAATGTGAGGCAAGAGCTTTTTCTGTGAGGGACGAAACTGTTCATTTCGTGCTTTTACAATACGGACGATCTAATGATTGTTCGTCCGGATGTTTTTACAGCCATGCCTGTTTTATCGTCGATACGGAAGACGTTTATCCATATTCTTTTTCCTTCTATGGCGATGTCGTGTATGAGGACAATAAAGCTATAGAAAACAAGGAAGCGTTTATAACCTTACCGCTCGACAAGCCGATTCCCTACCGCACGTTTTGTGATGATAGCCGTGATTGTAAATCACAGTTATCGGGCCTATCTCATCCTTTGTTAACGTCTCCGTCTTTTCAGCGCTTTCGCGAAGTAGAGATAGAAAAAGGCGGGCACTGGCCTCTTTATTCAAGATTTCGATGGTGTATGTATTAGGCAACTCTCTGCGGTGGTTAAGAGTTGAGAATTGGTCATACCCCTAAAAACTTCGCCTTCCGCCTGAAAATACGAACTCTATTCGGCTTTTTATAAATCCGGCAGAGGGTCACCGGGAAGTCTTCAGCGTCATGAAATTCAAGGGTTTTACGCAGGAAATTTCTGTGCTACATTCAGGCTATAGGAAAACGAACAAGATTCGTAATCCTTTAATAAAAGCGAACTGTTTTACTCATGGCCTATCAATATGTCCGCGAACCGTTGAAATCAGATGAAGCCGACCGACTTTCTCATGCTTGTCAGAATGCAAAGGAAAAACTCATCATCTGGACGCTGCTCGATACCGGTCTGCGGGTTTCTGAGCTTTGCAGCCTGAACCCGGAAAACATCCTTTGGCAGCAACGCGCTTTGCGGATCAATGGCAAGGGTGGGCCGTACGGAAAGAAAAGCAAAAAACGTGTCGTGCCCATGTCCAAGCGCGTGCAAGCTCTCTTGGAGCCTTACTTCGCTTTAAATGACAAATGGTTCGCTGGAGAGCGGCAGGTGCAGAAAATCGTTAAGAAAATTGCCAACCGGGCACAGATTAGCCAAAACGTCACGCCGCATGTTCTGCGCCATACGTTCGCAACACTGGCTCTGCAAAAGGGGATTTCTCTGGCCGCCGTGCAGAAAATGCTAGGGCATGACCGGCTGGCAACAACTGAAATCTATCTCAACCTCACAGAAGGTCATGTTATCGAGGAGTTCCAGAACAAGTGGTGAGCAAAGTGGCTTTTTATCGCACCGACGCTCCCATTAGGCCGAATTGAGAGCCGAAGAGCCGTTGCCGGTCACAGAAACCGGCTATCGCTCATATTTCACCCCTGCCCCGCTCATATCAAATTTTGATACGCCGGAGGATTTTGTCAGGGCTTGGCTCGATCAGGAAGCACAGCGACCCGCTTGGAAACAATCACAAGCGGAGCGCGATCAATATGCTTTGTTTTGATTTTAGGCGTTTTCGCCCACAAGCGTCCGGCGTACAGCATCCGGCTCTTTGTCAATCACGAACAGGAAGTTTTTGGATGCCCCAGTCGGAACACGCCGCCCCTGCTCCCAATCCTGAATTGTGCGCAGATTTACGCCGAAATAATCGGCGAAAACGGCTTGGCTCATATTCAGCTTTTTGCGTATGCGCCGGACATTGATTTCCTCTGGAATATGAACAACAGCCGCCGTTTTCTCGCCTTTAGCAAAGGCAAGGGCTTCTTCCATACCCTTAATAATGCTTTCGCCTACTTCGCTCATTTCTTCTTACTCCTGTATATATCTACAATGGCACTGGCCAAGGACTTCATGACATTCTTTTCTGCGTCAGAGATATTATCTTTCTGGCTTTTCCCGTACATGGTGACGAGGAAAACCGGAATATCTTGCCCGCTAAAGAACGTAATGGCTCTATATCCGCCACTTTTGCCTTTACCCTTACCGGCTATTCTTAACTTCCGCATCCCGCCAGTACCGGAAATTTCATCACCTGCATCCGGATTAGAAGCAATCAGATCAACAATCGCCTCGCGTTCTTCATCCGATAAGCCCAATTTCTTGGCGCATTTAATAAATTCCGGCAGCTCTACAACAGTCTGCATCTTATATCCTTACTATACGGCATTGCCGTAGTTTTGTCAAGTTTTTAGGGAAGCCACATATGACCTGATATGCCTTATATAATATAGGCTTTCACATACGTGTGTATATCCTTTCCCTGCATTTTTGTTCATAGAAATCAAATAGCTATGAAACATAAAACCTTTTGTATCATGTTATGGCTCAAACGACCGCAATAGGCCTAAAGTGAGCGGCCGTGTCATACGGGGCCATAAAAATAATTTCCATTAATTTTCAATAGCTTATTCCTACTCAAAATTTGTAAAAATGAAAATTATTTTGCAACCCTCTAATCCTTTAACATGTTGAAAAACAATAATATTCAAAATAAATGAGCTGATATGACACGTATGCTCACATTACCCGTCAAACGCGATGATGAGGATGCGCTCACACAAGCTATCATAAGATTGGCCTGTGAATATGGCCGATACGGTTACCGCCGGATTACAGCTTTGTTGCAAGGTGAGGGTTGGGAGGTTAATCACAAACGCGTAGAGCGTATCTGGCGGCGCGAAGGGCTAAAAGTTCCAATGAAGCAACCAAAGAAGGGAAGATTATGGCTGAACGACGGCTCGTGCATCCGTTTGCGCCCGAGCTGGAAAAACCATGTCTGGGCATATGATTTTGTTCATGATCGTACTAAAGATGGGCGGGCGTTCAGGATGCTCACCGTGATTGACGAGTATTCCAAGGAATGCCTTGCGATTACAACCAAGCGTAAACTCAAAAGCGGAGATGTGCTGGAAACACTGGAAAATCTGTTTATTGATCATGGTATGCCGGATCACATCCGCAGTGATAATGGCGCTGAGTTTACGGCCATTGTTGTGCGTGAATGGCTTGAGAAAATGGAGGTCAAACCGACATATATCGAACCGGGCAGCCCGTGGGAAAATGGCTATAATGAAAGTTTTAATGGGAAATTACGGGACGAGTTATTAGATCGCGAGCTGTTCGACACGTTGAGTTGACAATGTTGGGGTAGATGCGTCAGGCGGATGGCTCCATACTCCTATTC
>CAKZKV010000062.1 GCA_937124505.1 uncultured Alphaproteobacteria bacterium | reverse complement strand
CTTCATCAACTTTGCTCTCATCATTGATATGATTAGTGTCAACACGCCCTAGCAAAATTTCCAATGGCCACTCGGTTTGCAGAAATGGTACTAAGCTCATTCCAAGAGGGTAAATACCAATCATTGTGCCCGTGCAGCGAGAGGTTCTCACAATATACCGCCGCCTGGTGGGGTTGAAAGCCGGCAATGCTTGAGTCCGCATCAGTTGCCGCCAAGATAGTTGTCATGCTTTGCCCGTCTGCACTATTAGCGACCGGAGTGTCAACATAGCCGGTTGAATTCCCGTTATTCCAGGACAGGTAGAGCCGCGAGCCCGTACAGCTCGTCCCGTTCCACGTCTGCCCAGAATCACAACGCGTGACATACATCGGTGTCGCGGCTCCCGAGAGGCCCGCATAGACCGTTCCGTCCGCGCAAACTGTTCCCTCTGGCGCACAACCCGACATGCCGGTAGAGATCACCCAGTCGCTTGACACGCTTCCAGCGGTAAACGTCACGGTATGCGCGGTCGCCACGGAAGCGCTGCTCGTGGCGCGAAGTTGCACGTATTTGCCTTCCAGGGCCATGCTCGTATTGGAGGCCGTCCAGCTCAAATCCACGCTGGAGCATGAGGAATCCGAACAAATGCGGAATTCAGGGCTGCCGTCCCCGCCTACCCCGGCAGAAGCAGAACATCCCGCGTCCATCCCCGTCAGATAAACGATGTTGGAGGTGGCCAGTGTCGATGTCGCCAGATTAGTCTGGTCCTCAAACGCCGGAAAGGCCGGGGCGTTGTCACATGTTTCGGCCATAATCAGCCTCCATTCTGTCCCATCGCACATCTCGATGGTGCTTTCCGAATCGTTCCAGCGTAATCCGCCCTTTCGGTCGGCATCGCAGCCCAGCCCGGTTGTTTCTCCGATAATCGCCTCTCCGCCGATATGCAGCGGGGCCTTGGGCGCTTCCTCGTTGACGCCGATGAAAGACCCGTTTGCGGGCGTGGTACTGTCCACGCTGAACGTCCGGCGGTATTCGGAGCCGTTACAGGTGAATTCCGTATGCGCTGCTCCGTCGCCGCTATAGGCTTTCTTGTCGCCGCTGCACGCGCCGCCCTCCGCTTGCGCGAGCGCCATTGAAGACAGGCTCACACCCACCACCAGAAGTCCCATTCCTAACAAAATCCGTTTCATCATCATCCTTTCCTGTTTCTGCACTCGTTCCGTCGATATTCCCGCCGTCCCTATTTGCCAATCGCGATCCAGGTATCTCCCTCGCAATATTGTGCGACATTGTGGTCATTGTTATAGATCATCGTCCCTTCAATACCCGCCGGATTGGTACACCCCGCCCCGCCATCTCCCGGCGGCCCCATGGCATGCACGCCCTTGTCGGAGCAGAACTGCATCACGTGGCTGTCTTCGTTGTAGATCACCTTCCCGGGGGTGGAGGTGCAATACAGTTCCCCCACTTCCGTAGCGCTCAGGGCGTGGTTGTAGATGCGGACATCGTCGATTTTGCCATTGAATCCAGCATAGGCAGACGGGGCCTCATTGCCAATCGTCAGCGGGCTGTTATTCAGGATACTGCCTGACAGGTCGTCTTCGGCAATAATCGTGCTGTGCTCGACGCCGTTGATATAGAGTGTCGCGCCCGACGCATTTGAACTGCCGTCATAGGTGGCCACGACATGATGCCATTCACCGGGCATGATGTCCTCGGCATAAATCGACAGGGCTAAGCCGCTATCATTCATACCGAAATACAGGTCATCCGAGGCGGTTGGATAATATAGCCAATAGCCGTCTCCATCAAATTTCTCGATAATATCGTCTTCCGTACCATCGTTGCTGAGGCGGTAAAACCATGCCGCAAGGGAGAAAGCATCGGTGCGCTCAAAATCGAAATCCGACTCATTAGGGATATTCACGGAATCGTCATCGCTGTCCAGCAATACAGCGTTGTTGACTTTGCCTGAGACAAACGCGGCATCACTGTCCAGCGTCCCGTTATTGCCATAACCGGAACTGTCCACGGCGGTCGTTCCGCTCGTCTCGTCCAGCTTCCAGTGGCCGATGAGGCCATCCGTCCGGGCACAGCGGACCAAATATATGATGGACTTCCCATCTTGGCTCTGATTGCCGTTACTGAACCTCTGTATTCGTGCGTTAGCATTTGTGTACTCCGTGGACGACCAGTAATAGGTAGGGCTCGTATCAAAATTCCCGATGACCGCTCTGTTGGTGTAGAGCGTATTGAGTTCGTCCTGCGCCGGTAGATACCAATCATTGTGCCCGTTCACCGACAGATCGGCGCAGTACTGAGCAGCCTGGTGCGGCTGGGCGCCCGCTGTGCCGCTATCGGAATCCTCCGTAATCAGGATCGCTGTGTAGCTCTCCCCGTCCGTACTGGCATCATTAACAACACTCGTATCAACATAGCCGGACGTATTTCCGTTGTTCCACGGCAGCAGGGAGCGCGTCCCCGTGCAGTTTGAGCCGTTCCAGCTCATCCCGGCATCGCAGCGCGGCACATACATGCGCCCGCCCGTGCCCGCCTGCCCCGCATACACGGTGCCGTCCGAGCAAACATCCCCGATATTCGGGCATCCGGTCGGCAGCCCGCCACTGACAGGCCGCCCCATCGCGATCCAGTTGGTGCCGTCGCAGTAGGACAGCATGGAATGGTCGGCATCGTAGATCACCTTCCCGGCGTTTCCAGACGGGCTCGAACAGGCGGCGTGCGCCGCGCCGGGCACGGCCAGAAGGCACACCAGCAATATCCGGAATAGAGGTCTCATTCCGCCTGTCCTTCCTCGTTCTGGCAGAAATCGGACGTACAGGCAACCGGCGGCGGCAGGCCCTTGTGACGCTCAAGAACAAGCCCGTCCGGCGGGATGTCCGCGCGCTCATATTGAGGGGGGGAAGGGGGGGGCGTGTTCTACTTCGACGCTTTGTTCCGTCCCCGAACATCCGGCCAGTATCAGCAGCAGAGCGCTACATACAACAAGTCCTTTTGTCTTCATACGATCTCTGTCCTTGTTTTGAAATCCTTCTCCTTTTTATTGTTATCACACTCCCGATAATAAGTCGTTAACGAAGTAACACACTCTCGATACTGGCCGTTTCCATCGCGCAGCAGCACATCACCGATTTTGCTTGAACAGGCCCCGTGTCCAAAATACCCTCACAACGGACAATTGAGATCATTATATGCAAGCGCCCGCTCCAGGGACTGAATGGAGGACTTCTCGTCCACGGCCAGAACAAGGGCGTTTTCCGGCTGACTAATTCATCAATCTGGTGGTGTCCCTGAACTAATGCGCTGAGGGCTTGTGAACTGTGCTGGACACTCCCGATGGAGAGGGGCCTTCTTGTGAGGTGTAGGGACAATGATAGTCTCTTCATTGTCCCTATAGTTTTCTCCTAATCACAAACAGGTTCTGAGAAATGCTGGACATTATTTGGAGATGATTCCGCTTCTAAGTCCTCTTCACGTCTGTTAAGGGCTCCTCTAGCAAAGAGAACCGTCAGGGGGATAACAGCTGAGGCAAACAGGAGCAGTGACCCCGGTAACGGCACGACAGCTGGTGGCGGTGTGTTGGGGGTTATGACGACGGGGGGAGGAGGATAACTCGGCGGCCCGTCGGGGTAATCTGGCAGCAAGGTGGGGTAACCTGGCGGCAAGATGGGGGTATCTCTCCCGTCCTGCCCGCCGGAGGTGATTGGGAAGGAGGCATCATAGATAGGGCCGAATAAAAGATAATCATAGAAAGTATCTCTATTATTATAATAGGGGGAAGAAGTAAGGGGGTCATGGTAACCAGACAGTCTGGTTCTCTCTGGCTCAGATGGAGAAATGTAAGAAGGTCCTAGCGGGGGTGATACAAATTGTTTGTTTAGTTTTTCAGCACAATCTTCTGGCCCGCTGACAGATGCGAAATCATCTCCTATTGTGACACAGGCGAGGATCTCATCACCATCGGCGCATCCGTTTTGAATGCGTGGTGCGCCCGGATTTTGTTGTGTGCTGGGAGAAACCTGCAATGTTGTAAAGACAGAAACTCTCTCAGCGCCATCTGGTGTTTGCCATTTTACCTTATGATCATGTTGTGTTGACGCACGAATATTCAGAATTTCACCATCAACAATAAGTTGTTCCGTCTGATCGGCATCAGGTGGAAAAGATTCGCCCTCAAGTAATGTCGAAGCCGTATTCCAGTTCAGATCAGCCGTTCCGTCCGGGGGGATGAAACCTTGTGTAGTGTGGTTGCCATTAGACGTATATTGAATCTCCACAAAAGAAGCTTTTGCACTTGTATCACCGCATAGGGGGATGTCTTTATATTCAGTTGTTTCACTTGGTAAGTCAAAACGGGCCATGATTATTTGTTCCCCTTCTGCGGGAAGTCTTGCGCCCAATGAGTCTGCAACTTCTGGAAGATTTACAGCAGAGGTGATGCGTGTATGAGCTGGTAAACGTTCATCAGGAGGCATAAAATCTGTATCACTGTTTGCGAATATAGAGACGATATCCCTATGACATTCGCCAAAAACGTTGTAGGCGCTGCCAAATCCGTTTGTGTCATACGTATCTGTGACAATGGTCCCGCGAGGTGATGTTCCCGTCACTGTTACGGAATGTCCATCTCTCATCTGTGCGGTGATTTGTGCTGTTCGTTCTGCATCCAGAGCAGCGGAGTCCCCTGCCGGCTCGGCGGAACCGCTAAATTCTGTCAAACCGGAGGCAATGGTTGCGCCTTGCTCGTCATATCCGCGTGCGGCACGCATTTTGGCTTGCTTGCCTTCGGCAGAGACGATTTGCAAGCTTTCCGGGCCGCGTCTGTTGATGTTTTGATAATAGGTGGCCTCGGCACGTTGTGCTGTTAAAATACAGCCTGATTGCCCACCATAGTTATAGTTTCCGACCATCCAGGAGGTATCATTTACGCCTACAGGAACGCGGTCAAAAAGAAGAGGTGTATTATTAATCAGAACCGTGGCGGCTGATATGGTATTCGCTCCGACCATCAAGGTCGCACCGGCCAATAAGCCGACAGAATTCATTTTTGTTTTGGTCATCACACTTCCCTCTATTCAATAGTATTTTGATACATTTGTTTATGTTGTATTGCAAATTTAGGCGATACAAACATGTAAATTTTTATGACAATGCACGAAAAAAATCTAATTTGCAATACATTTTTAATGCTTTGTTAAGAATTTATGCAACTAACGGCACAGATTTGTTTTCTGTGCCTGTAATCCAGCCGCCGCCCAGCACACGGTCACCGTCATAGCAGACCGCCGCCTGTCCGGGGGAGATGCCGTATAAGGGGCTTTCCAGATGAATTTTCGCCGTGCCGTCTTCATTCACATAGAGTTTGGCCGGGGAGGGCTCGGAAACAGAGCGGAGCTTGACCTGACATTTTATGCTGTCATTTCGAGCGTAGCGAGAAATCTCTGGAGATTTCTCAGTCGCAATAGCTCCTTCGAAATGACAGACATTAATCAACCAGTTACATTGATCCAGATACACCACGTCTCTGGCTAGTGCCGTTTTCGGGCCGACGATTACCCGGTTTTCTGCAGGATTAATTTTGACCACAAAGAGGGGTTCGTTATTTTCACTCACGCCACCGCCAATGCCCAGCCCCTTCCGTTGCCCGATCGTGTAATGAATAATGCCGTTATGGGTGCCAACAATACGCCCGTCGATATGAACGATATCGCCGTGTTTGTCCGCATCCGGACGGATTTTTTTGACGACTTTGGTATAGTCGCCCTGCGGCACAAAACAGATGTCCTGTGACTCCGGCTTGCTGGCCGTGATCAGACCAAGGCGCTCCGCGTGTCTGCGGGTCACGTCTTTGCTCCAGCCACCAAGTGGGAAGCGCAGGAAGTCCAGTTGCTCCTGAGTTGTGGCAAACAGGAAATAGCTTTGATCCTTGCCGCCGTCATAAGCGCGGTGTAGTTCCGCCATCCCTGTATCCGGGTTGATCACCCGTTTGATGTAGTGCCCCGTGGCCATACAATCCGCGCCCAGATCATGGGCAACACGCAAAAGGTCACGGAATTTGACAGTCTGGTTGCATTTGACGCAGGGGATGGGGGTTTCCCCGCGCAAATAGCTGTCGGCAAAATCCTCAATCACGCTTTCACGAAAATTACTTTCATAGTTCAGGACGTAATGCGGGAATCCGCAGGCTTCTGCCACGCGCTTGGCATCGTATATGTCCTGCCCGGCACAGCAGGCTTTGGCATTATTAATCGCAGCGCCGTGATCATAAAGTTGCAGTGTAATCCCCACGACCTGATAACCTTCTTCATGTAGCAATGCCGCCGTGACGGAACTGTCCACGCCGCCGCTCATTGCCACGACCACGCGGGTGTTTTCCGGTTTTTTATCTATGCCGAGTGAATTCATGGGAGGATATATACATCAAACTCCGCAGAAAAGCAATGTATTGGACATAACGTAACTATCTTTACCATGCAATTGTGATATATACATCTTATTATGCGCATATTGATCCTGTTATTTTTGTTCATGTTACCACTATCGGCCCGGGCGATTGAGGTGACGTATTCTTATCAAATGTGCCGCTTGCTGGAAAAGCATATCCCGCGGGATGATGTAACATATCAACCCGGTGTCGATGTACATGGAAAGCCTGTTGTTCCGGCAGATTTAAATGAGGGAGCGGGATTTCAACTGCCGGAGATCGTCAAAATTCCCCTGTCTGTTGATCTGGCAACGGCGTTTGGGTTGATGGGGTTTGGCCGGGATGAACTGGTGGCGCCTCTCGGATTACTGGAAGTCACAAAAGATGGACGGGTGCTTCAGGGAGGGAACGATCTGACAGAGCGCGCCTATGTGATCTGCGGGGAGAAAAAATAAAGTAGTAATTGTCATCCTGAGCGAAAGCGCGGAGCGCTGAAAGCGAAGGATCTAAAAAATTCCATGATATCCTTCGCCTGCGGCTCAGGAGGACAAAACAAGTGCTTTTCAAAATTCGACATAGCTTCCGGGATGACGGCCATATATTTATGGACAGGTTGCCAAAGATTTTCTAAGGTTTCTTCTTACATTTTGAAGAAGAAACATATGAAAAGATCAGATTATTTTATCCCCACCCTGAAAGAAAACCCGAAAGAAGCGGAGATTGTTTCTCACCGTTACATGCTACGCGCTGGGATGATGAAACAAACTTCCGCCGGGATTTATGCGTGGTTACCTTTAGGTCTGAAAGTCCTGAAAAAGATTGAAAACATTGTTCGGGAGGAACAGAACAAGGCCGGGGCTTTGGAAGTTTTGATGCCGACTATTCAGCCGGAGGAGTTATGGCGGGAGTCCGGTCGTACAGATGCTTATGGCAAGGAAATGTTGCGAATCAAGGATCGTCATGATCGCGATATGCTTTACGGGCCGACCAATGAAGAAATGATTACGGACATCTTCCGTTCCTATATTTATTCCTATAAGGAACTGCCGAAAATTCTCTATCACATCCAGTGGAAATTCCGGGACGAGGTACGCCCCCGCTTTGGTGTGATGCGCGGGCGGGAATTCCTGATGAAAGATGCCTATTCTTTTGATCTGACACCGGAACTGGCGCAGATTTCCTACCAGAAGATGTTATTGGCTTATGTACGCACCTTTGCGCGGATGGGTGTGAAGGCCATCCCGATGCAGGCGGAAACCGGGCCGATTGGCGGCAAGCTGTCGCATGAATTTATCTTGCTCGGTAAAAACGGGGAAAGCAAGGTCTTTGCTCATAAGGACTGGATGGAAAAAGATATGGCCGCGCCCGGTGTATCTTATGACGATACGGAGGCACTGCAAAAATATTGTGACGGCCTGACTGAGATCTATGCGGCCACAGAAGATATTCATGACCCGGCAACTTGTAGCATTCCAGCGGAAGAACTGGTGGAAACCCGTGGGATCGAGATCGGGCATATTTTCTATTATGATAGCAAATACTCAGATTCCATGAACAGCCGTATCCAGAATGAAAAAGGAGAGCTTGTTCCTTGGTATGGAGGCTCTTACGGCATTGGCGTTTCGCGTCTGGTGGGCGGGATTATCGAAGCCAGTCATGATGAGAGCGGGATTATCTGGCCGGAGGAAATCGCGCCGTTTGATGTCGGGTTGATTAACCTGCGCGTTGGCGATGAGGCATGTGATAAAGCATGCAAGGATATTTACCAGCAGCTTCAGGCCGCCGGGAAAGATGTTCTTTATGATGATCGCAACAGCGGGGCGGGGGAGAAATTCGCGGATATGGATCTGATCGGACTGCCCTGGCAAATCGTGATCGGACCAAAGGGACTTAAGAATAATGTTGCTGAGATAAAGAACCGGAAGACGGGCGAGAAAAGAGAAGTTGCTTTGAGTGAAATTGTGTCTATCTTTTAGATCAAATACCAACAAAAAGGCAAAACAGGAATGAAAATCACTCTTATCGTCGGGTCTCACCAGCAGGACTCACAATCGCATAAAGTCGGGAAATATCTCCAGCATCAATTTTTTGAACATGCGGAGGTGGATGACGTTGGTATGGTTGATCTGGGCGGAAATCCGATTCCGTTGTGGGACAGTACATACTGGCAGGAAAACTCTGCTTTGAAGGAACATTTAAAGCCCTATATGGAGGAATTGGCCACGGCAGATGGTCTGGTGATTATTTCCCCGGAATGGGCCGGGATGGTACCGGGCGGCTTAAAAAATTTCATGCTTTACTGGTCGCAGGAGACCACAGGGCATAAGCCGGCGATGCTGGTGGGCGTTTCCGGCGGGATTAACGGCGCGTACCCGATTTCAGAACTGCGCCATAGCGGTTATAAAAATTCAAAGATCGTTTACACGCCGGAGCATCTGATCGTCCGAAATGTCGCCGACATGATGAATGATCTGGATGCCAAAGGCGGGGAAGGGCATGATCAAAGCCTGCGGGAGCGGACGTCGCATGCCATTGATTGTCTGGTGGCCTATGCAAAAGCCTTCAAAACCATGCGTGAGACGACGCCGGATTTAATCAAGGAAAAATATCCGTTCGGGATGTAATCAGGCAGCGCTTTCGTGGATTTCGTGCGGATCATAAAGCCTCAGCTTGTCTATAATCGACAAAATTTGACCGATTTCACGTTTCATTTCCAGCAGACTGTCTGGATCGCTGGCCGGAATGTGCAGGTCAGCCGGCTCAAAATGGTTATGGCGGCTGGCCACGAGGATCAACATTTTGTTTTCAAAGAAGGCCGCGCGCATGCTGCCGCCTTTTTGCATCAGGTAGTCCCGAACCTTTTCAACTTTGGCAAGTCCCAAAACAGAGGTAAAGAAGGAGAGTTTATCGGCAGTTTCATCAAAGCGCCCGGGTTTTGATTTCTGGAATTCCTCATTCAGGCCTTTCAGGCTTTCAATCATGATTGGGTCAATCAGATAGCGCGCTTCCATCTGATCGGTGGTGTACACGTCAAACATTTTCTCAAATTCCGGATCGACCAGATTGGCCCGTTTCATTTTAGTGGAGCGTTCTTTAAACCATTCGGAGATTTTGCCGGCATCCTTATCCAGAATGGTATGGCCGTTAAATTTTTTGCTATTCATTTCCAGAAGAACGGCAACGCCTTTGAAGGTTATAACGCGTCGTCTGTTTTTGCCGCTGCCGCGCATTTCAGACAGTTCTATCTCTGAAAACTCCAGATCGACGCCTTTGAAGGTTCCCATAAAGTAATCTTCGGATTTGTACTTGCTATGGCTGGGAATGATTTTGGATGGGCGCATTTTTGCCATATCTATTTTACCATCAAGCAGATAGGTGAAATCTCCAAATAATTTGGCGATTTTCGGAAGTATTTTTTGTTTGTATTCTTTGGCATATTGGCGCTTTGGTTGCGTAATCCACCACCAGGCGGCGCCAAGAAGTGCAAAGGTTAGCCCAAAGCCGCCATCATCATCCGACCCGCGCCAGATAAATAACAGCAGGTAATCAATGTATATTGTGGGCAGGGCCAGCAGGGCGGTTATCGGAAGGCCTATGGACTTCCTGAAGTTGTAAGCTTTCAATTTTGTCTTGCGGATGACTTCCAGCCTGCCCAGGTCTTCTTGGGCGTCTTCCATGAATTTTTCATCATCTTTGCTGCGCAGATCATCCATGTAAAAATCCTAACAATATATGGTTAATAAAAAATAAGGTGGAATGGTTTCCAGAATCAAAATCTCGTTCATGTTTGTTATCCACAAATAAATTGACGTAAGCAAAGTTTTGCTCTTGTTTTATTGTGGAAGCCACCTAATCTCATCTTAGCAGATTATGTGTTTGTATTTGCTTTAAAACATGGAATGAGGAGAGAAATTATGTCCAATACTGTAATAGTGAATTTTGGCAATGATGGTCAGGCAGACCGTTATGTCGTTGAGAGTGTCGTTCTTCAGTCAGAGTTTGGCGGAGATGTAATCGGTTCGTCTAATGCATCTACGGATGTTTCCGGAGGTGCTGTTGGTGGAGAAGATCCGTTGGTTTCCAGTATGTATTCTGATACGGGATCTTTGGATGAAGCTTATTACTATGGCGTTGAAGAATGGAATGCCGTTAAGAATATTTCTGCCTATGCATCAGGTAGCAATTCAATGCTGTTCATCGCAGATAACTTTGTGAATGCTGATATTGATTTCTCAAACGTAACCGACACGGTCGAATTAAAAGTCTTTAACGGAAAAAGAAGTAATATCCTGTTGGGCGAGGGTGACGACCGTATTGAGCTATCTACAGCAACCAACAAGGCATCCTGGTCAAATGAACACCGCATTGATACAGGCGACGGGGATGACATTATCACAGTTCATTCCGGTGATCTGTCCGGCGGCGCTATCCTGAATTATGTTGATGGCAGCCTGACAACAATTGTCGCCCATCTCGGTGACGGCGATGATGTGTATGGAACGGATGACGGTATTCTGACAAAAGACACGGTCTTTGGCGGCAAAGGTGAAGATGTAATCTTTACTGGCGGCGGAAATGATGTATTGGCAGGTGGTGAAGACCGTGGCATTGTGATTTATGATGATGTTGACGATCTTTATCGCATCCTCGCACAAGGTGACGTGCTGCAAGGCGGTGCAGGTGCTGACGAATTCATCTACACAACCAGCAACGGCTTTGACGAGTTAGGAGACGGTTTCGACCACATCGTTGACTTTGCTGATGAAGATGTTCTGACGCTGAATACACAGCCGAGCGATGTTGTGACAACTGAAGAAGTCACTGTTGTTCAGGGGGCTGATACATTTACAGGAACAATGGTTTTTGTGAATGACGATGCGGCTGTTTTCCTGCAGGATTTCACAAATACATCTGAAATCTTTTCCTGATCATTTTTGAATTTCTAAAGAAGGCCGCCTGAATAACTTGCAAGGCGGCCTTTTTATTGATTGCAACACTCGTCCCGCTTCTGTAAAAAAAGAACATGCTTTTTTCCCCTTTTGAACGAATGATGGCCTGGCGTTATTTGCGTGCCCGCAAAGCCGAGGGGTTTGTGTCCGTCATTGCGACCTTTTCCTTTCTGGGGATTTTGCTGGGCGTGGCAACCCTGATTATTGTCATGAGTGTGATGAACGGGTTCCGTACGGAACTGGTCAGCCGTATTCTGGGCCTGAATGGTCATTTGACGGTGTATGTGCCGGGGTCTTCCTTGCCGAATTACGACGCCATGGCGAAACACATCCGTGGATTGCCGGGTGTTGAAAATGCGTTTCCGCTGCTGGAGACGCAGGCGCTTCTGACGGCCAATAATATCTCGACCGGCGTGGTGGTGCGCGGGATGCGGCCACAGGATTTCGGGGCAAAGCCGATTCTCAGCCATTCTATTATTCAGAATGAGCAATATCACAGTGATCAATACCTACAAAAAGGACGTATCGCGATCGGTATAAAATTAGCGGAACGGTTGGGAGTCGGTATTGGCGATACTCTGGTTCTCCTTTCCCCGAAAATGAAAACCACTCCGTTTGGCGGCATGCCGCGTTCCAAGACATTCGAGATAGACAAGGTATTTGATGTCGAGATGTATGAATATAATGCAGGCTTTGTTTTCATTACGCTGGAGGACGCGCAAACTTTGTTTCAAATGCCTGATGCTGTCACGGAACTGGAAGTTCTGACTGACAATCCCGGACATGTCGAGCCCATTCGCGACCTGATCAAACAGAGTGTTTATGGACAGGCGGACGTGCATGACTGGCAGCAATCCAACAAATCTTTTGTCAATGCGCTGGATGTGGAGCGCAACGTCATGTTCCTGATCCTGACGCTGATTATTATCGTGGCGGCGTTTAATATCATTTCTTCCATGATCATGTTGGTGAAGGACAAGGCGCGGGACATCGCGATTATGCGCACCATGGGCGCGGCGCGGTCTTCCATGCTGAAAATCTTTATGCTGACGGGGGCGAGTATCGGCATTTTCGGCACACTGGTCGGGGCGGTTCTGGGGATTGTCTTTGCGCTGAATATTGACACGATCAAGGAATGGATCGAAGGGTGGAGCGGCGCTGAATTGTTTGCCGATGAGATTTATTTTCTCTCTAAACTCCCGGCAGAGGTAGAGTGGCATGAGGTGACAGGCGTGGTGGTCCTGGCCATTACGATTTCCATTCTGGCAACCCTGTATCCCGCCTGGCGCGCGGCAAAACTCGACCCGGTGGAGGCGTTGCGGTATGAGTAGTCAACTCCTTGAAATTCGTAATCTGAAAAAAACGTTCTCGCAGGGCGGAGAAATTATAAACGTCTTGCATGATATCAATGTGTCTGTGGAGCCGGGGGAGATCGTCGCGCTGGTCGGGCCGAGTGGGGCCGGGAAATCGACGTTCCTGCAAATGGTGGGATTGCTGGATACGCCGACCGCCGGGAAAATCATGATCGGCGGGGAGGATATGACGCGGGCGGATGATAAAAAACGCACCCTGTACCGCCGGGAGCTGATCGGCTTTGTGTACCAGTTTCATTATTTGCAGCCTGAATTTACCGCTTTGGAAAACGTGGTCATTCCGCAAATGATCGCCGGGAAAGACAAGGATTTTGCCGAGACGCGCGGGATTAAAATCCTCAGCCGTATGGGGCTGCAACACCGCCTGCATCACCGTCCGGCGCGTTTGTCCGGGGGGGAGCAGCAGCGCGTCGCCATCAGCCGGGCTTTGGCGAATTCTCCCAGCCTGCTTCTGGCGGACGAACCAACCGGAAACCTTGACCCGGAAACCTCTGACATTGTTTTTCAGGAGATGCTGGGGCTGGTGCGCAAAGTCGGGATTGGCGCGATTATCGCCACGCATAACCTTGATCTTGCTGCCAAAATGGATCGGGTGTTGATTCTTCAGGGCGGTACGATTCAGTAAACAGTCGCGAGATGCCAGTTACGAGTGACAAGATATTATATTCCCTCTTGCAACTCGCAACTTGCAACTTGTAACGTAGAGCCATGTTCATCCATTTGCATCTTCATTCTGCCTATTCGTTGGCGGAAGGGGCCATTAAGGTCAAGGATTTGGTCAAGCGTTGCAAGGCCAGCGATATGCCTGCCGTGGCGATTACGGACACGAATAATCTGTTCGGGGCGATGGAGTTTGCCAAAACAGCAGCGGCGGAGGGGATTCAGCCGATTATCGGATGTCAGTTGCAGATTGAGAATTATGGGCATCTGGTGTTGCTGGTACAAAATGAGCAGGGATATAAAAACCTTTGTGCGCTCGTCAGTTCCGCACACCTTGAGACCGAAGACAATGCATTGGCGAACGCCTCTTTGGAGAATCTTTCTAAGTATGCGGACGGATTAATTTGTCTGAGTGGTGGATATAACGGGGCATTGAATAATTTGTTTCTGGAAGGGCAGGACTCGTCGCATCCCGCAATTCAGTCTATATCAAAGGCCTTCAAAGACCGTTTTTACATTGAATTACAACGTCATGGATGGCGTGATGAAGATCAGGTGGAAGGACCTCTGATTGAGTTCGCATACAAGGAAAATATTCCTCTTGTTGCGACGAATGACTGTTTTTTTCTGAACCGCAATATGCACCGCGCCCATGACGCCCTGCTGTGTATTGCCGGGGGGCGTTATATCAGTGAAGAAGACCGGCGCAAGGTCACACCGGATCATTACTTTAAATCTGCTGAGGAGATGGAGGAGCTTTTTAAAGATGTTCCGGAAGCAGTTGGAAATACGGTGCAAATCGCAAAGAGATGTTCTTTTCTATTAAAGGAAATTAATCCTTTGTTACCCCGCTTTGATACGGGGGAAGGACGTAATGAGTTAGAAGAACTGCGTCATCAGGCAAAAGAAGGCCTGAAATGGCGGATGGAGAACTTTGTCGAGAATTATCAGGATCCTGATCTTCAAAAGCAATATGATGAGCGACTGCAATATGAACTCGGCATCATTGAACAGATGGGGTTTCCCGGTTACTTCCTGATCGTTTCTGACTTCATTAAGTGGGCGAAGGAGCAAAATATTCCGGTCGGACCGGGGCGGGGATCGGGGGCCGGGTCTCTGGTGGCGTGGTCGCTGAAAATTACCGATCTTGATCCGATCCGTTTTGGCTTGCTGTTTGAACGGTTTCTCAATCCGGAACGTGTGTCCATGCCGGACTTTGACGTTGATTTTTGTCAGGAACGGCGGGATGAGGTGATCAAATACGTGCAGGACAAATACGGCTATGACCGTGTGGCACAGATCATTACTTTTGGTAAGTTGCAGGCGCGCAATACGATCCGCGATGTGGGGCGCGTCTTGCAGATGAACTATATGCATGTGGACCGGCTGGCGAAGATGATCCCGAATAATCCAGCCAATCCCGTGACGCTGGATCAGGCGATTGAACAGGATGCGGATTTGCGTAGTGAAATTGCCAAGGATGAAAATTATCAGGGGCTTATTGAGATCGCCAGACAACTGGAGGGGTTATACCGCCATGCCTCCACACATGCGGCGGGGCTGGTGATCGGGGATCGTCCTTTGACGGAGCTGTTGCCGCTTTACCGCGATCCACGCTCCGATATGCCGGTGACGCAGTTCAATATGAAATTTGTCGAATCAACCGGGCTGGTCAAGTTTGACTTTCTGGGGCTGAAAACCATGACGGTGATCCAGAAAGCCATGGACATGATTAATGAAAATCGTGCGGAGCCTCTGGATTACCTGATGTTACCGATGGATGACAAGAAAGCATTCGAACTGATGGCACAGGGGCAGACCGTTGGTGTGTTTCAGTTGGAAAGTGCGGGGATGAGAGACGCCATCCGGCGCGTGATGCCGGACAGATTTGAAGACATTATCGCGCTTGTGTCTCTTTATCGTCCGGGGCCTATGGACAATATTCCCACCTATTGCGACCGGAAGGCCGGGAAAGAAGAACCGGATTACATGCATCCGCTTCTGAAAGAATATCTGGAAGAAACCTACGGCATCATGATCTATCAGGAACAGGTCATGCAGGCGGCGCAGGCTCTCTCCGGTTATACGCTTGGTGGTGCGGACTTGCTGC
>CAKZKV010000061.1 GCA_937124505.1 uncultured Alphaproteobacteria bacterium | reverse complement strand
GGTCTTGCGCTTGCGCGCGGGTTCGGGTTCGGCGTCCGTTGTCGGCGTATTGGTCATGGACTGTACCGTAATCGGCGCATCTCCGCCGACGAGGACATCCCCGACATTGATCTGCCGGGACTTACGGCGCTGAATCATGCGCCAGGGTCGTACCTGTGTGTGGTCATTTTTCATTACAAGACCCTACATAGCACTAAGGGAACATTTCTTTCAAGCTTTCTGGATCAAGGGGAATATCCCGCATGATATCTCCCTTATGTCCCTCAATCGGGATCACCGCTCCATCGACGGTTAATTTTATGCCAGCCGCATTCCCCGTTGTCATGACCAATCCCTCCACATGCTGAGGAACGTAATACTGGTCACCTTTCTTCAAAACGCGGGAGACCAGTATCTCTCCTTTGCCATCACGTATTTCAACCCAGCTTTCGCTAAGAACATCAATGATAACGCGATAATCTTCCAAAGCTGTCACAGTTTCATTTTCTGAAGGGGGCGGGATTTCAGGTTTTGGCCGTGGTAACATGACACCGTTTTCATCCCGGGAAATCTCACTCTTTGCCAGTTCAGAGACAAGATACGCCGCATCAGAATTCTGATCCTGATTTGCCGTCCCCGGCCTTTCAGGTATTTCCTCTTTTGTATCCTTATCAACAGGCTGTACCGAAACAGGCACGGGTGGGATATCATTTATGTTTGTTGCCTGTGTTGCAAAATTTGTATTGAAGTTTTGAAAGATAAAAACAACACCGACAAGAAGCAACAAGCCTAATGCCGTGGCTCCGATAATCCATGGATCAGGGAGAGAGCTTTCTGAGGCCGTCACAGGAAAGTTCAGTTCCTCACGCTTTTGCTCTCCGACCTGCGTCTTCAAAAGGGAGATCATTTTATCGCCGTCAAGATCCAGATATTCGGAATAGGTACGGATGAAGCCAGTTGTATAAATCCAACCGGGCAGCTTCTCCAGATCCATTTCCTCGATTGCCTGTAGTAAAGATGCACGAATACGAATATCTTCTTCAACACGTTCAAGGCTTAGATCTTCTGAAACACGCGCCCGCCGCAGAATTTCTCCCACACTTAAATCCGTAAAAGGCATTTCTGCTTTCGATGGTTTTGCGTTCGCATCTGATTTTTCAGGCTTTTCAGGCAAGAGAGAATCCCTAATAAAAAGAGTCATACTTTATTATCAGAGTATCTTACCTAAAAAAAGCTGGCTGTTAAACCTCTGCCTGTTCAAGATTGTACGCATCGTGCAAGGCACGTACGGCCAGTTCAGAATAATCCTGCGCGATCAGGACGCTGATCTTGATTTCCGTTGCTGCGATGACGCCGATATTGATGCCTTTTGCGGCAAGAGTGCGAAACATTTTTTCTGCGACTCCGGCATGCGTTCTCATACCGATTCCAACAACGGATATTTTGGCAACATCCTGATTTACACGCACTTCTGCATCTTTCAGAATTTCAAGACCGCTTAGAACCTGTTCTGCTTTTTTTGCATCTTCCTTGGGAACAACAAATGTAATCCCCGTAACATTGCCTTTTGAGGACACGTCCTGCACAATCATGTCCACAATAATGTTGGCATTGGAAATAGGTTCGAAAATCTTCGCTGCCACGCCTGGCTCATCAGGAACATTCAAGATACTGATTTTTGCTTCTTTCGTACTGAAGGCAATGCCACTTACAACTGGTTTTTCCATTATATTCTCCTCTTTTGTCACTAGCGTTCCCGGCAGGTCGCTTCCAATTTCATCATTAAAGCTGGAAAGAACCTGCAGAGAGACATTATTTTTCATGGCCATTTCAACAGACCTGTTTTGCAAGACCTTGGCTCCCAGAGAAGCAAGCTCCAGCATTTCGTCATAGCTGATTTGCGAGATACGTCTTGCCTCCGGCACTACTCTGGGGTCTGTCGTGTAGATACCGTCTACATCCGTATAAATATCACAGCGCTCGGCCTTCAACGCGGCGGCAAGTGCAACGGCGGAGGTGTCCGATCCGCCTCTTCCTAATGTTGCAATGCGGTTTTTCTCAGTGACCCCCTGAAAACCGGCCAGGACCAGAACTTCTTCGCCCTTGAATCTCTTTTCAATTTCGTCAGTCGGAATATCCAGAATACGGGATTTGCCATGAATATCGTCACATATGATCGGCAGCTGCCATCCCAGCCACGACCTGGCCGGAATCCCTCTTTTTTGAAGGGCAATTGCCATCAGGCCTGCTGTCACCTGCTCTCCGCTGCTGACAACCGTGTCATATTCACGTGCATCATACATGGAGGTAATCTCATCACAGTATCCGACTAACTTATTTGTCACGCCGGACATGGCCGAAACAACAACCGCTATTTCATGCCCTGCTTTGTACTCACGCGCAATCTTTTCAGCAGCGCGCTCAATACGCTGAATATCGGCAACGGACGTGCCGCCAAACTTTAAAACTAATCTTGCCATATACACCCTTTAAAACGTTTCAATTCAAGTCGCAAGAAATCTTTGCATTTCATCTTCTTTGACGGCATGATACGATAAATAAAAAATAAACCAAGAACGGATATATTTAATTATGAGATTTTTATTATTGGCACTATGCTTTAGCGTTATTTCTGTTCAGGCGCAAGCTGATGTTTACATCTGGAGAGATGCTCATACACAAGTAAAAGCGTCTTTTCCCGATACATGGAAAATCATCAAGAACCAGCAGCCCGATACCATTTTAACAATTATCGCGCCGGATTCTGAATCTATGCCGATTTGCAGTATAAAAGTCCGTGAGGACAATCGCTTTCGCATGTATCCCGTACAGTTTGAGTCAGATATTCAAAAAGTCGCCTACAGCTATAATTTCTGGGAAGATTATTTGCTGAATGAATATGCAGACGTTCGCATCCCTATGAAAATGGATGAATCCGGACTTGGAAAAAGTTTCGCCTCCCATGCCCTGTTCAACTATACAGGAGAGCCGCATGAATCTGATAACTTCCGTCAGGGAATTGGCTTTGCCTCACACTATTATGATTTTGGTGTGATTGCTGAATGTACCGCAAACCAGACAGGTTATCCGGATTGGGTTCCACAGTTCATGGGATTCTTTGGCTCTATTGATTATCCGACAGTTTATGGAACGACCGTCAACGGCAAATACAGGGATTTCATCAATCAGGACGCCTACACGGACAAGGGCCTTGACATAAGAAATTAGCTCTAATATAAGTTTAAGTTGTAAAAAATGCAATTTCCCTAAAGTCATTGTGTTTTCTATAGGGTAGTTTGATGCTGGCTATTTATTACTCTTTGCCGCTTTAGATGCCACCTTTTTACGGTCTTGGTTTATACCAAATCCGCAATTTAAAAATGACTTAAACTAAAATATACAGATTAGGAACTTTATCATGAACAAAGGACTCGCCTCAGCCGCTCTCGCATTAGCCGTAACGACTGCCCCTGCAGCATTTTCAGAGCCTGTTAATGTTGATACACCAGAATATCCATACCAGCTTCAAATTGGCGGAGAGACGGTCGCTATTGTTGATGAACTAGTATGTCATAACCCTGATACATATAAAGGCGATACTGCTGATATGCCATCTGTGCAACTTTAATCAACCGGCAATTTTGGCAGTTGCTTTTGCTCTGCCAGCATAATCGTTACCGTTCTGGCACGCTCTGGATTCATTGCTGCCAGAACGGGGGATACTTTTCTCTCCGACATGCGCGAAATCACCTCAACCAGAATATCAAGATCCAGCGTATTGAAAATCTCGGCGGCCTGTTTCGGTTTCATATTTTCGTAAATTTTGACAAGGCTGTTAATCTGCTGATCTTCCTCTTCCGATTGCCTGTTCAGTAATTCCTCGATTTCCTGCCGCAGCGTCAGAAGCTCTTCATACTTCCTGTCTAGTTCCTGTTCCGCAGCCTGCAATAACGCCTGCTTCTGAACAAGTTCGGCCTCACGTACATCAAGGCGTTTTCTTTGTGCCACAAGATCCTCTGCCAGTTCCGCCTGAATAGGCGTGATCTCATAATCTTCATATTCATCAATTGCGGAAGGCGGATCACCTAAAGCTTCATCCTCTTGCGTCCCATCAGCGTCATGGTTTTCTGTATCACTCTTTGCTGCTGTAACCTCTGTCTCCATATGCCCGGCATTTTCTTCTTTGGGCGGCTTGTGATTACTTTCCTGAGATGCCTCAACAGCCAGAGCAAATCCCGCCATACTCTTGACGCCGCTCCAGACTTCCAGCCCCCTGATAATAAAGGAAAACAGGCAAACCAACATCAAAACAGGTAAGATCGTGCGGGCCGATTTGAACATGAGGCACTTTTATCCTTTTTTAGATTTTTGTTGACGTTGCAGGGCCATGGCCAGATCCCGCTCGGCCTGAGATTTTAGGTTATCCGGAATTTCAGTGTCTTCTGTTAAAAACTCCGGCAGGTTATCTTCCCCGCCAATATCATCCTGATCACGGTCAATGATATTGAAAATAGGTTGCGGCGGCGTTTTCTTTGAGTTTTGTTTTTTGCCAGGATCACTTTTCTTTTTCGTAACGACAGCTTCAGGTTCGTCTTCGTAAAATTCAGGGGATATTCCCTTTCCCTTATTCTCCGCCGCTTTTTCAAGGCGCGTGGCGAGGCGGTCGCCGGATTCTTGTATGAACTGTAACTCTTCCGACAAAGCCTTGGCCTTGGTAATCATAAAATGCAAATCATCCGCACTGGTATCAGTTTCGCGTCGCATGGCTTTGATTGCGGCTTCGGCTTTGTCTACATTCC